>NZ_JBBIAR010000048.1:0-75663 GCF_054185165.1 Bradyrhizobium sp. UFLA05-109
TCCACGCCTCGATCGAGCGTGTTGCCTTAGCCCCGAGCCGCTTCACGTCATCGGGGATCGGGATCGACTCCACCACCGACCAGGTCAGTTGCGAGCGGCCAGGCTGGCCCTTCTCGATGAAATTCTTTCGCTCCTCGACGCCCTTGCGCGTCCAGGCCTCGCCGATCGGCACCTGATGCAGCGCCGAGACGATGTCCGTCGCGCCGGCCTGCCTGACATCATCGAGCGACACGGGATCATCGGGCCCGTACCAGCGCCATCCCTGCAACATCATGACATTTCTCCCGGCTTAGTTCGCGGTCAGCACGACCTTGACGCTCTGCGAGCGGTCGAGCGCGAGCCGCAAGGCATCCGGCGCGGTCGACAGCGGTCGCTCGGCCGTGACCAGCGACAGCACATCGACGCTGCCATTGGAAATCAGTTCCACTGCAGTTGCGAATTCAAATCCGAAGCGGAACGAGCCGCGCAGGTCGATCTCCTTCGCCATCACGGCATTTGCCGGCGTCGGAATCTGGCCGCCTGGCAGGTTACCGATTTGCACCACCGTGCCGCCACGGCGCACAATACCGATCGCGCTGGCAAGGCCCGCGGCCGTGCCGGAGACCTCGAAGGCGACGTCATAGGGACGCGCCGCCGCCTGTGCCTTCAGGCCCTCTTCGCCGGCCGAGACGTTCTCGACGTGAGAGGCACCGAGCCGGGTCGCGAAGGCAAGCGGCGCGGGCGCAATGTCGGCGACCGTGATGTCGGCCATGCCGGCGCGGCGCGCGGCGAGCATGGTGAGGAGCCCGATCGGGCCGGCACCGAAGATGATGCCGCGTTTGCCCTTGACGTCACCGGCGCGCGCGACGGCGTGGAGGCAGACCGCGAGCGGCTCGGCGAGCGCCGCGGCCTGATATGAGACGTGATCCGGGATCTTCACGCACTGTGCCGGGATCGCATCGAAGTAATTGGCAAAGCCGCCCTGCATGTGCGGAGTCTTCGAGGCCGAGCCCATGAAGAAGATGTTTTCGCAGAGGTTCGGCCGGCCCTCTCGGCAAGCAACGCAATGGCCGCACCAGCGCGACGGATTGACGGCCACGCGATCGCCGACCTTCAGGTTTGGCGCGGTTCCGGCGATCTCCACGACCTCGCCGGAGATCTCATGTCCCAGCACCAGCGGGGACTTCACGACGAAATCGCCGGTACGGGCGTGGCGGAAGTAGTGCATGTCCGAACCGCAGATGCCGCCGGCGCCGAAGCGGATGCGCACCATGCCTTCGCCAAGCTTCTCGAGCGGATGCTCGATCATGCGCAGGTCTTCGGGACCGAACAGGGTTGCAGCGAGAGCGAGTGAGGTCATTTGGAGAGTCCCATATACTTAGGCAGCCAGAGCGTCAGCTCGGGAATGTAGGTGATGGCGATGAGCGCCAGGATCAGCGGCACCAGCCAGGGCAGGATCGCCATGGTGGTGCGTTCCACGGAGAGTTTTGCCACGCGGGCCAGCACGAACAGTACCATGCCGAGCGGCGGATGCAGGAGACCGATCATCAAATTCAGCGTCATGATCAGGCCGAAGTGGATCGGATCGATGCCGAGCTTGAGCACGATCGGCAGCAGGATCGGCACCAGAATCGTGATCGCCGCGATGGTATCGATGAAGCAGCCGACGAACAGGATCAGGATGTTGGCCAGCAGCAGAAACACCCATTTGTTGTGGGTAACGCTGAGCATCCAGTCGGAGAGCGTCTGTGCCGCCTGCGACACGGTCAACAGCCAGGCGAAGATCGACGCCGCAGTGACGATGAACAGCACCGACGCTGTGGTCTCGATGGTGTCGAAGGTCGCCTTCGCCACCGTCTTGAACGTCATGGTGCGATAGCGCACCATGCCAAGGAACAGCGACCAGATCACCGCTGCGACGGCCGCTTCCGTGGGCGTGAACCAGCCGAGCGTCATGCCGCCGATGAGGATCACCGGCGCCATCAGCGCCATCACGGCGGAGAAGTCGAAATACCAGTCGATCGCAAGCAGTGCGCCGAGACCAACGACGACCGCCATGTTGGTCGAGACGCCGGCGAGCGTCATCAGCCAGATCGCGAGCGGAAAGCTGAAGACGATGATGACTTCGAGTCCAGCCGAGCCGAGCTGCGGCCATGAGAACGGCGTGTCGCTGCCCCAGCGATTCCGATGGGCGAAATAAGCAACCGTCGCCATCATGAACAGCGTCATCACCGCGCCCGGGATGACACCGCCCAGAAATAGCGCGCCGATCGAGACGTTGGCCATCATGCCGTAGATCACGAACGGCAGCGACGGTGGGATGATCGGACCGAGGGTGGCAGACGCGGCCGTGACACCGACGGAGAATTCGGTGGTATAGCCGTGGTCCTTCATCGCCTTGATTTCGATGGTGCCGAGGCCAGCGGCGTCCGCGATCGCGGTGCCGGACATGCCGGAAAAGATCACCGAGCCGATGATGTTGACGTGGCCAAGGCCGCCGCGCATCCAGCCGACCAGCGCCACCGCGAATTTGTAGATGCGCCCCGTCACGCCGGCGATATTCATGAGATTGCCGGCAAGGATGAAGAAGGGCACGGCGAGCAGCGGAAAACTCTCGACACCCGCAATCATGCGCTGCGCGAGCGTGACGTCGGGCGTCACGCCGCTGACGAGGATATAGAGCAGCGAGGACACTGCCATGGCGAGCGCCACGGGCAGCCCAAGCAGCATCAGGATCAGAAATCCTCCAAGCAACAGCAGCATGGCATCACCCTTCCGTTCCGTCGTAGGCGCCGGGACGTTCGAGGATCGAATAGCCCTGCCGCCAGTTTTCCACCGCCACCTGCACCGACCTGCCGAACATCAGCACGAAACCAAGCAGCGCGGCGTAGTAGACGTAGTTCTTGGGAAAATTGATCGTGGTCATCGGCTCGTCGCCGATCACCTGGATGTAGATCCAGACCAGGCGGATGGCGCAGCCGAAGAACGCGATGCGGATCAGGTCAATCACGGTCGACAGCGCCCGCGCCGCCATATGCGGCAAATAGCGGTAGACGAGATCGACCTGGATGTGGCGCGACAGCCGCACGCACATCGACGAGCCGATG
Organism: Bradyrhizobium sp. UFLA05-109; assembly: GCF_054185165.1. NCBI lineage: Bacteria > Pseudomonadati > Pseudomonadota > Alphaproteobacteria > Hyphomicrobiales > Nitrobacteraceae > Bradyrhizobium > Bradyrhizobium sp. UFLA05-109. The sequence goes on from NZ_JBBIAR010000048.1 coordinate 3,087, forward strand.
AAGACCACGCCGATCAGGCAGTAGGTCGCGATCTCCTCGGTCCAGGCGTAGCTGTCATTGAGCACGTAGCGCGTGAAAAACTGGAGGAAGACGCAGAGCGCCATCACCCAGAAGATCCCGAGCGCCAGCCAGTCCTCGAAGGCGTAGACGCCCAGATCGACCTTCGCCGTCCCCTCCTCCTCGAATGTGTGAGCGATCTCGTCCGCGGTGATCTGCCGGTGCAATTCGGCGGTCGACATGTGTTTACTCCTCCCCAAGAGAACTGAACGTCGTTCCGGGGCGATGCGTGAGCATCGAACCCGGAATCTCGAGGTTCCGGGTCTGGTGCTAACGCACCATCCCGGAACGACATCTCGTCACTTCACCGCCTGGATGCGCTCCCAGTCGGCCTTGCGATAGCCCATGCTCTCGAACGAAACGTTCTTCATCACGGTATCGCGGAACTCGTTCTTGTCGACTTCGGTCAACGTGAGGCCCTTGTCCTTGAAGAAGGCGATCAGCTTGATCTCGTTCTGCTTGATTTCCTCAGTCGCCTTCGCGGCAGCTTCCTGGGCGACATCGGTGAAGATCTTCTTGTCTTCATCGCTCAGTTTCTTCCAGAGCGCGCCCGACACCACCGTGTTGAGGTGGTCGACGATGTGGCCGGTCAGCACGATGTGCTTCTGCACCTCGTAGAACTTCTTGGCCTCGATCGTGGTCAACGGATTCTCCTGCGCCTCGACGGTGCCGTTCTGGAGCGCGAGATAGACCTCGGCGAACGCAATCGGCGCGGTGTTGGCGCCGCAGGCCCGCGGCATAGCGAGATAGGCCGGCACGTCCGGGACGCGCATCTTGAGGCCCTTCATGTCGGCGCAGGTCTTGATCGGCTTGTTCGACGAGGTCTGGCGCACGCCGTAATAAGTCACCGCGATGATGTGATGGCCGCTCTTGTCCTCATAGCCCTTGGCGAGTTCCTTGAAGATGTCGCTCTTGGTGTAGGCCAGAAGATGATCGGCATCGCGGAAGGTGTAGGGATAGTAGGTCACGCCGATCGGCGGAAAACTCTTGGCGGCAAAGCTCGAGCCGGAGATGATGATGTCGACCGAGCCGAGCGAGAGGCCCTGGTTGAGATCGGTCTCCTTGCCGAGCTGGGAGGCCGGATAGACGTCGATCTGGTAACGGCCGTTGGTGCGTTTGCCGATCTCCTGCGCGGCCCAGACGGAGGCCGTATGGAACGGCTCCGAGGTCTCGTAGACATGGGCCCATTTGAGCTTGGTCTGCGCCATGCTGGCATCAGTGGCAGCCAGCATCGCCGCGACTGAAGCGGCCAGCACCATCGTCATCTTCTTGAACACTGATTTTTCCTCCATTGTCTAAGTCTGCTTCTTGTTTGCCCGGTCCGACGGTCCGAGCCGCCCAACGTCATCGCCGCCGCGTGCCGCTGCCCGCGGCCCGCTTTTTTGGCGGTCGTTTTGGTTTTGACGGAGTCGCTGTCGATCGTGCCGCCCGGTTGGGGGCAGGCGCCGGTGGCGCGCCGGCCTCGGCTCCGAAGTTTCGTGCAAAGCGCTCCTGCGAGCGCGCCAGATGATCGCGCATCGCGTCACGTGCAGTCGCGGGATCGCGCGCAGCAATCGCATTGCGCACGACGCGGTGCTCGTCGAGCGCGGCGCGCCAGGTGCGCGGGCTTTCGAAGTAATGCGCGAGTTGCGAGAAGTAGGGATTGAGGCGCTGGTCGAAGAGCTCGCCGACCACGCGCACCAGAACGGCATTGCCGAGACTGCCGGCGATCGCGACGTGGAAGGCGCGATCATGGACCATCGAGGCTTCACCGGGATGCTCGACGTTCTCCATCGCGATCAGGGAGGCGTCGATGCGTGCAATGTCATCCTTCTTCGCCACGCGCGCGGCCTGCTCGGCGATGGCGCCCTCGAGGAATTCGCGGGCACGCAGCAGCTCGAACGGGCCTTCGATCAGGGTTGCGGAAACGGACGCTGCAGGACTAGTAGGCTCGATCACGTAGATGCCGGAACCGACACGGATGCGGACACGGCCTTCGACCTCGAGCGCGATCAGGGCTTCGCGCACCGTCGGCCGCGAGACCTTGATCTGCTCGGCGAGCTCGCGCTCGGTCGGCAGCCGGCTTCCGACAGCGTACTCGCCGCTGTCGATCAGAGCCCGCAATTGATCGGCGACCTGGCGATAGAGCCGTCTCGCCTCCACAGCTTCCAGCGGCACGCTGGCCTCCCTGAGAGGGCCTGTCCGGTGTGACGGTACCCGGTGACCCGCCAATTTTGGAAAATTGGTCTTACCAATTGACCAGAGCATTGACCGACGATGGCCAGCATGTCAAGGAGCGGAAAAGCAAAGGGGGAGACAACCATGCGCATTGGCCGCGCCAATCTCGACCGGTTGCCGTCCGGCATCCGCCGCCCAACGTATGACCGTTCCCTCGTTACGCCCGGCATCGTGCATCTGGGCTTAGGGGCCTTTCACCGCGCCCATCAGGCCGTCGTCTTCGACGATTGCCTCGCCGCCGGCGCGCCCGCCTGGGGCATCATCGGCGCGAGCCTGCGCAGCCCCGACACGCGCGATGCGCTCTCCCCGCAGGATCACCTCTACACGGTCGCCGTGCGCTCGGCTGAAGGCACCGACTATCGCGTGATCGGCGCACTCGTCGGCAGCGAGGTCGCGCGTGAAGATCCTTCGCGGCTGATTGCGAAAATGGCCGATCCCGCCATCCGCATCGTCTCGCTCACGGTCACCGAGAAGGGCTATTGTCACACGCCGCAGACCGGTGATCTCGACGAGCGGCATCCAGACGTCGTGCATGATCTCAACAATTTCGACGCGCCGCGCTCGGCGCCCGGTTTCATCGTCGCCGCGCTTGCGCGGCGCAGGACGCAAGGACTTGCCCCCTTCACCGTGCTCTGCTGTGACAACCTCGCCGCCAACGGTCACACCGTGCAGCGGATCGTGACGCAATTCGCGGCGCTGCGCTCGAAGGATCTCGGAAAGTGGATCTGCGAGAACGTCGCCTTTCCCTGCACCATGGTCGATCGCATCGTCCCGGAAACGACCGATGCCGATCGCGCAGCCGTCTCAACCGCGCTCGGGATGCAGGATGCATGGCCGGTGATGACCGAGCCGTTCACGCAATGGGTGGTCGAGGACCGCTTCTCCGCGGGCCGCCCCGATCTTGCCGCTGCTGGCGTCGAGCTCGTCACCGACGTCAAGCCGTTCGAGTTGATGAAGCTGCGATTGCTCAACGCCAGCCATTCGGCGCTGGCCTATCTCGGCTATCTCGCGAGCTACGAGACCATTGCCGACGCCATGCTTGACCCGCACTTCGCGAGGCTGGCCGCGAGCGTGATGGAAGATGCTGCGGTGACGCTGACGATGCCGGCAGGCACGGATCTTTCCGCCTATCGCGCGTCGCTGTTGAAGCGCTTTGCCAATCCGGCGCTGCACCACCGCACCTGGCAGATCGCCATGGATGGCTCGCAAAAACTGCCGCAGCGGCTACTCGGCACGATCCAGGACCGGTTGCGCCGGGACCTTCCGATCGAGACGCATGCGCTCGCGGTTGCAGGCTGGATGCGCTACGTCACGGGAAGCGATGAGCAGGGCCGCGCGATCGACGTGCGCGACCCGCTTGCGCGCGAATTCGCAAGTGTTGCGCGCGAGCAAGGCCCGGTTGCCGAGCGTCTCGCTCCGGCGTTGCTTGGTATCGGCAAGGTGTTTGGCCCGCTCGGCACTGAGCCGCGCCTGCGCGAGGCCGTGACTGACGCACTTGGCAAGCTCTATGCGCAGGGCGCGCAGCGGACGGTGGAGAGCTTTAACTCCTGATCCCAAAATCCTGACGGTCAGACGCCGAGCGCGGCTTCGCCCGGCTCACGTCCGGGGACGCTCAGATGGACCTCGTGCCCCTGACGGATAGCGAGCGAGGCTGCGGCGGCGGCCGACTCGAAGGCCGACTCCTTGGTTTCGTACTCGCCATTGATGTTGCCGTCATGCAGCACGCCCCATTGGTCGCGCACCGGCACGACCGCGTATTGAGCAAGTCCCATGGGTCCCTCTCCCGAGGCTCGATCCTGTTGCGTTCGCGGATACAACGCCGGCCATGAGCCGCTGTTCCGGCGGAACGCCACCGCCCAATCGGCGGAAATTGCTCTTGATTTTTGCCCGCGCTTGGCCCACCCGGGAGGCATGAGCAAAAGCGCGATCATCGCCGCCAACGCCGCCTTTTACGCCGCCTTCGCGGCCGGCGACGTTGCGGCCATGGAACGGCTGTGGGCGGACGAGGACGGCATCTCCTGCGTTCATCCCGGCTGGCCCGGCATCATCGGCCGCGCCACGGTGATCGGGAGCTGGCGCGACATCCTGCAAAACCCGAGCCGCCCGCAGATCGCTTGCGCGGAGCCGCATGCGATCGTCGAGGGCGACAGCGGACGGGTGCTATGTATCGAAATCGTCGACGGCACCGCGCTTGCCGCTACCAATCACTTCCGGCGCATCGGCAATGCGTGGCTGCTCGTTCATCACCAGTCGAGCCCCATCGCCCAGATCGTCGAGCAGACGCACGACGATCCACCGGGGCCGAGCCGCAGCTTCCACTAGATCACCAGCTCGGCAGCACGGCGCCCTTGAACTTGGTCAGCACGAACTCCTTGACCTCGGGCGTGTGGTAGCTGTCGACGAGGAGCTTGACCCACGGCTTGTCCTTGTCGGCGGCGCGCACGGCGATGAGGTTTACATAGGGCCCCTTCGGATCCTCGCGCAGGATCGGGTCCTTCACCGGATCAAGCCCGGCCTGTGTTGCGTAGTTGGTGTTGATCGCTGCTGCATCGACGTCGTCAAGGGCGCGCGGCGCCTGCGCCGCGTCGACCTCGATGAATTTCAGCTTGCTGGGGTTTTCGGTGATGTCGAGCACCGTCGGCTTGAAGCCGACACCGTCCTTCAGCTTGATCACGCCCTTGTCGCGCAACAGCAACAGAACGCGCCCGCCGTTCGTCGGATCGTTTGGGATCGAGACCTTGCCGCCCTCGGGAATATCGGCCCAGTTCTTGTGCTTCTTCGAATAGACCCCGATCGGGAAATTGACGGTCAGCCCCACCGCCTCAATCTTGTAACCGCGATCGGCCTTCTGGTTGTCCAGATAAGGCTGGTTCTGAAACGAGTTGGCCTGGATGTCACCGGCGTCGAGTGCGGCGTTCGGCACGACATAGTCGGAAAATTCGACGAGCTGAATATCGAGCCCGTTCCTGGCCGCGATCGGCTTCACCGCCTCGAGGATCTGCGCATGCGGCCCCGGGGTCACGCCAATCTTGATGGTCTCCGCCGAAACTGCCGCCGACCAGGCGGCTAGCACGGTCGAAAGAATCAGAACGGAACGAAACGACATTCTTGGTCTCCAAACGGAATTCATGGTCACGGACCCCGTCATCTCCCGCTTGGCCGGCGAAAGCAATGAAATGGAAGTTCAAATTTGCCGTTGCAACAGGGCGACGCTTCTCTGCGCGCGGCCAAAAAGGAAATGGAAGCAGCCCCGCAATCGTGGGCTCGAAGGACGAAGGCCCGGCAGGTGGCCTCGCCCTTCGAGACGCGCGCAGCCGCGCGCTCCTCAGGACGAGTGATCGTCGATACCGTCACCGACGGCTCCGCTGCCGACGATGCGTGTCAGCTCGCGCCGGAACCGCCCTGCACGATCTTCTCGTTCAGCTTCTGATCGACGGTCTCGACAGTGCGGTCGATCTCTGCATTGGGAACGCCGAGCTGATGCGAGATCAGCTTCACCAGGAGATCGACCCGCTCGATGAAGGGCGCGCCGGCGGCGACCGCACGTGCCGCAGAGGATGGCTTGAGCAGGCTCTCCGCCGCCTTGGCGTATTTCTCGAACGGCACCTGGTCCTTCGGATCGGCGCCGAGACGCCGCGCGAGCGCATCGACGTGATCGTAGATCGATTGCGAGCGCTTCAGATCAGTGTGCACGGCATCGCGGATCGACTGCGGCTCGTGCGGCGTGATGCAGCGGTAGTTGCCGGTGAGCAGCATCGACCATTTCGCAAGCGGCACGAACAGCGATTCGAACACCTTGAGCTTCACCGGAACGTCGTGGCCGTCGAGCGTGACCGCATCGATATCAGCCTCGAGCTCGCGCAGTACCTTGTTGTGCTTCTCGTCTTCGAACACCGACGCCTTGAAATTGGTGGGCAGGCCGACATGCAGAACGTTCGCCGCCTCTTCCGGCGGACGGAAGGCCTGCGGATCCGGTGAGCAGAGCGTCACCAGCCCGGGCTTGAAGCGCTCCCACACCTGCGCGTTGGTATAGGCCTCCTCGAGGTCCATGCCTGACAGCGCCGGGATGCGCTTCAGATAGGGCAAGGGCGGCATGTTCATGATCGACAGGCAGGGAAGCCCCGCTTCCGCGATCTTGATCATGAGCACGCGCACCGTGTGATTGGTGTATTGCGGCTCCTGCATCGCAAGGCCGACCAGATCATAGCGGGAGACATCGACATTGCCGGGCGTCACTGCGTCGAGCTTGCCGGGCAGGTCGCGCGAGAAGATCGCGCGGTGCACCGCCTCGTCGCGCAGCTTGATACGCACCTCGGTACCGTCGCGATTGATCAACTCAGCCGTCTTTGCCCGGCACACCAGGGTCACGTTGTGACCCGCCATCAAAAGCTTGGTCCCCAGCAAGGAGCCGTAGGAGGCCCCAAGAATCAAAATGTTGCGCGCCATGCTCTCTCTTTCACAAAAGATCTCCGGCCCAAGCGATCCCAGACCTCCTGGCGACGCGACGATGCCAAGCCTTTAGGCTCTCTGCGGTTTTGCGCCCTGCCTCATCAGGTATTTGGTATGCCAGTATTGCCCCGCGGTGTCTATCGTGAATTGACGGGGTCGCAATCGCTCGCGGGGAGGTTCGATCCATTGCCACACTGCGCATCCGCGCCGACGCCGCCTGCGTCCACCGCAACCTGGCCCGCGCTTCGTGACGACTCTCGAAACCGTCCTTTCCCTGGACAGCGACGACCCGACGTATTCTGAAAATACGAATTATTGCAAGTATCGATATCTCGCCTCGGCGTGCGCTCGCGGCCCCTCCCGCAACAAGCTCAAATTTGAGCGATTACGTTGCACCGACCTTAAGCCAGTTCCTAAGCGCGGGCCTGGGCTTTACCGCTCGTTCAAGCATGTGATGGCGAAGTGGCGCAGTTTCCCTCGAGTTGTTTTGCTTCGAACCTTTTCAAGCCGCGAGTTGCCCCCATGGTCGAAACCACATCGCTCCTGCTCGATCTGGAAGAGACTGTCGCAAAAGGAAATCCCGCGAGCTGTCTGCGGGCGATGTGGCACGCGACCGATCTCTTGATCGCAGGAACCTATTCCGAGGATCAGATCTGGACGTTCGGCGAAATCATCGGCCGCCTCGCCCAAGAGATCGAAACGACGGCACGCGCACGGCTGGCGGGAAAACTGGCCGCCAGCAACAATGCGCCCTACAAGCTGACGAACCAGCTTGCCTCCGACGACTGCATCGACGTGGCCTGGCCTATCCTCAGGCAATCGCAGCGCCTGGATACCGAGACTCTGATCGCGTGCGCCAGGAGCAAGAGCCAGCAGCATCTGCTCGCGATCTCCCAGCGACAGTCAGTTCCGGAGGCCGTGACTGATGTCCTCGTGGTCCGCGGCGGCAACGAGGTCGTCAACTCGGTCGCAGCAAATAATGGTGCAAGCTTTTCGAATTCCGGCTTCCTGCATCTGGTGCGGCGTTCCGAAGGGGATTCGATCCTCGCTGAATCCGTCGGGCTGCGAAAGGACATCCCCCGACATCTGTTCCATCAGCTCATCGCAAAGGCTTCCGCAGAAGTGCGTGAGAAGCTCGAGCGCGAGCGGCCCGATATCGGTCCGCAGATTCACCGGGTCGTCGTCGACATCACTGGCGCGGTGCATGCCAGGTTCGGCCCCGCATCCAAGGATTATTTCACCGCCAAGCGAACGGTCGCAAAGCTGCACGAGCGCGGCGAACTGACCGAAGACAAGGTCTTTGAATTCGCTCATTCCCTCAAGTTCAACGAAACTGCCGTCGCGCTGTCCTTGCTGTGCCCGTTACCCGTCGACATCGTCGAACGCGCGTTGATCGAACGGGATCGCGAGCCTGCACTGATTTTGGCCAAATCGCTGAACTTCTGCTGGCCGACCGCGATGGCACTTTTGTTCCTCGGGGCACCCAACTATCGCATCACGGCCGGCGAGCTCGAACGGATGAAGCTCGATTTTCATCGGCTCGATGCCAAGGCCTGCCGAGGCATCATCGCCCTGTACCGATCCCGCAAGGACGAAGCCGGAAGCGGTCCCTTCCAGCGTCCCCGGAACGCGATCTAGCGGCCATCGCGCGGGCCTTCCAATGTCGACGCAGGCGTCGCGCGCGAGAAATCGCAATCGCGCACTCGCTGACGAACACGTTTTCCGCTATTGGACCGACGGACCTGCCGGATTTCATCCTCGCCGGACTGAGCGAATGCCGGAGCGTCCGGTGGACAGGCTGGTCGGCTGCGCGCCCGTGCGTGGCCCCGTCGCGGAGACATCACGATGACCGTCACCATCTACCACAACCCGGCTTGCGGCACCTCGCGCAATACGCTTGCGATGATCCGGCAGAGCGGCGTCGAGCCTATCGTCGTCGAATACCTCAAGACACCGCCGACGCGCCAACGACTCAAGGAGCTCGTGGCGGAGATGGGAATTCCGCCTCGCGCCCTCCTGCGCGAGAAGGGCACGCCCTATCGCGAGCTTGGCCTGGACGACCCAAAATGGACCGATGACGAATTGCTCGACTTCATGATGGTGCATCCCATTCTCATCAACCGTCCGGTCGTCGTGACGCCGAGGGGCACGCGACTGTGCCGGCCGTCGGAGGCCGTGATCGATCTCCTGGACAATCCTGTCGGACGTTTCGTGAAGGAGGACGGCGAGGTGGTCGAGCCGCGCTAGGCTTCGATCGCATCGCGCACGGCAGCCGCCTCATACGTGGAAGTATGTCGCGACATGGACACGCGCCTGAACGATCCGCGCCCCTCGCATTTGTCGTAAGTTTTCCGAACACTTTAGTCGACCAATTTACTCGAATTTTTGTCCTGATGCCCTAGTTCCCAACCGGGTTCCACCTGGTTCCGCAAAGCAACGTTGCGGCAACGTGGAGAACTCTTCACGAGTAGCCTCGCCACGCGCCGATCACGCGGCGAGCTGCTCCAATGACGTCGGGCCTGATTTGTCGAGTCGGCTTGGCGAACCCTTCGCAAAACCAGGCGGGCAAGGCGGCGTTTGAATGACGATTTTGGAATGACAACGAATTTGGCACGCGAGTCGATCGAACTCTTGGAGCAGCTCGCGCGGATTTTCCTTTTTGAAGAGGTCAAGCACGGCTTGCGCGATCGGGAATGGATGGCGCTGCGCTTCCTTGCCCGCGCGAACAGATTTTCGCGGACGCCTTCGGCGCTGGCGGGCCACGTCGGCACGACCCGCGGCACGGCGTCCTACATCATCCAGGAGCTCGAGCAGAAGGGATATCTGGAGAAGACGCGATCGGCCAAGGACAAGCGTTCCGTGACGCTGAGCGTGACGCAGCAAGGCAAAAAGTTTCTGGTGCGCGACCCCGTCAATGCCCTGGTGGATGCAATTGCGCTGCTCGACGAGGGGCGCAAGACGAGCTTTCGCGACGCGCTCCGTCACGTGCTGGACCAATCGGATACCGGCCAGCAGCCGCACCGCGTCGACATTTGCAGAGGCTGCATGTTCCTGAGGGAAACGCGCGACAATCCCGAGGGCAGCACGCCCGCCGAGTTTACTTGCCGCCTGTTTCGCGCGATCATTCCAGACTTCGAGACCCAACTCTTGTGCACGAGCTTCGAGCGGCGCAGGCAATGATCCGGATCAGGGCGCAGCTCTGCGCGCCGGCAGAACCGCGCCGGCGCTGGTCAGCACGAGCAAGCGCCCATTGTCGCCCTTGATCTCCTCGATACGACCGAGGCCCGGCACCTGTTGCCCGAGAATGGCCTCGACGACGCCGTTCGGCCCCTGAAGGATCGCGATGCCTTCATAGGCCTGACGAACCGACCAGCCTTTGACCACCTTTTTCGGAGGCGTCGCGTGCTCCGACGGCGACACCGAACCAGTGATTTCGGCGCCAGGGCCTGCCGACGCCACGACCGCCATGGGCTGGGCGGCAGACGCGGTCTGGGAGGCGACGGGAGCCGGCGCTGGCGCCTGCGCCTGAGCGAGCTTATCGAGCTTCGCGGTCGAAGCCGAATTGACGCGCTCGATGCGGTCGAGATTCTCGGCAAAGCGACCGAAGCGATCACTCGTCGTCTTGCTCGAGAGATCGACGGCGGTCCGCAAGCCGTCGAGATTCTCCGAGACACCGGAGACCTGACGGCGCAACTGCGCAACCGTTTCGCGCAGATTCCTGATCTCGGCGCCGGTCGCCGCATTGGTCTGACTGGGCTGCGTGGTGAGATAGGCGATGATGCCGGTGCAAGCGCTGACCACCAGACCAACCGCGACCGCCAGCGTCGCAAGCGGTACCACCCATGAGGGACGCGGCGCCGGCGGCTTGGAGACGATCACGGCCGGCCGCACCGCGACCGACGCGGGCTTCGGTATCGCCATCTTGTCCAGCCGGGCTTTGGCGCGAATACGCTTGAGCCCTTCAAGCGCTTCCTTTGCAATCGCTTCATCCGCCGAGACGGCCGAAGCAGCCTTGGTGCCAGCTTGAGACGCGGCAGCGCGTGGCGACGGGCCCCTGCCTTTCGGATCCTGCGCGTCACGGCGCTGCGTCGCCGCCCCCGACGTGCCTGCCGGTCCATTCGGACGCGCCTGTCCATCGGACGACATTTCGAAATGCTCCATCTCAGTTCTTCTCACTATTCGCGAAGCTAGAGCGCCAAGCTTGTCCGAAACCGGTGCACGGATGGCGGTTCGTCATGCAGGATACGACACAACCGAGCGTAGCGCGCCAGCGCGGACGCACGAGAGTGCGGCATCAAAGCAACAGCGCGATCGCGATTTGCGTTTGCGGCGTTTATCTGGCGCTACCTGAGTCAAATTGGCGCACCCGCCTCGCAGGCACAGGTGTCGATGCAGGAGTCAAACTCCGTTGCCAAGGCGGGTTTACGCGAGTGCACAAAAATGCACGTGATTTCACGGGTTCGGCGACCAATCGAACAGACGCGGGGCAAATCTAGTGAGGATACCTAATCAACTGTTGCATCTGGAAATATCAAGAAGCAATCAGAAAAAACAAACAGCATCAAGCCCGCTTACCAAGAGGTTTGTTCCGCGCGCTTGATCGGAATTCGGCAATCGTTACGGTCCTACTCAAGTGATTCTCGCCAGTTGGCGAGGAGAACGACACGGTTCAGCAGCATTCGGACACAATCCGTAACTCGACGCAGCCGGACCAGGTCGTTTCTCGCTCTGATCCGCGAGGCCATCGTAAGGCGCTCGCCGAGCTTCACTTCGTAAGCGTTCAGTATCAAGTGGCGTAACAGGCCTGCAAACCGCAGGCACTGAATGCGTTGGGCTGCCCGCGAATAGAATCACCGAACCACAACAATCGTTCGCGGGGGAATATCGTCAAACAGCAAGGCTGTTGGTTCGGCCGGGGCATCACAAACTCTTCCCGGCAGAATCTCGGCGAGTGCGAAACAGGGGCGAAAGACTGATGTATATAATCGTTGATGATCGCGAAAGCGTGGCGAACAGCTACATTGCAGGGCTCGTTCGTGAAGGCGTTTCGTCGATCGGCTTCTCTTCCGGTGAATTCTGGGACTGGCTGCAGTCCGCAAGCGAAGCGGATCTCGAAGCCGTCGATGCCTTCCTCTTGGGGGATGTCGATGCGCGCGAAAGCCTTCCGCGCGCGGTGCGCAAGCGATCATCGGCTCCGATCATCGCCTTGAGCGGACTGAAGATGCTCAAGAATACGTTGCAGCTGTTCGAGGCTGGTGTCGACGACGTCGTGCACGTTCCAATCCACCTGCGCGAGATCCTCGCCAGGACTGCGGCGATCGCGCGCCGCCGGATGGGCGACAGCCCGCGGCCTTGCAAGACCAGGATCCAGGTCTTCTTCAACGGTCGCGACCCGGAGATCGGCGGCCATGCTCTGACGCTCCCCCGCCGCGAGCTGCGCATCCTTGAATACATGGTCGGCAACCACGGCAAATGGATCACGAAGACGCAGATCTTCAATGCGGTCTACGGCATCTTCGAGTCGGCCTATGACGAGAGCGTAATCGAGAGCCATGTCAGCAAGCTGCGCAAGAAGCTGCGCGATCGCCTCGGCTTCGACGCCATCGTGGCGCGGCGCTACGTCGGCTACCGGCTCGACATCCCCGAGAGCGAGGCGATCGAGGAGCCGATCGGGGAACTGCAGGACGTCGGCATCCTCCTGAACAGGCCGCATGCCAGTCCGGCGGCATACACCGCCGGCGGCTAGCTGAGAGCTTAGATCAAGCACGGTCCCTGCGCTCAGGTCGCGCAGGCACCGTGTGCCTGTCCCGCAATCTCCGTCATTGCAAGCAGGAGAGACGCGCTCTTTCCAACTACGGCTTGGGCTGGAATTCCTCGCGCGAGACGTAGTTGAAATCCTCGACCAGGACATCCTGAATGACGTCGGCCTGCATACGCTCGTTGACGCGCTGCTTGACGGCGGCCGTCAGGATGGACAGGTCGTAGCGGGCAAGCTTCCTGAAATCCAGGCGATCGTCCGCGTAGATCCTGCGGAAGGCTTCATCGACGACGAACGGATCCGGCGGAACGGTGAGCTGATGCATCGTCCGCGCCTCGACCGTGTAGACGAACCGCGCGACGATGTAGCCCTGCACGCTGCCGTTCTCGATCATCGGCACGCTGAGCGCCCGCGTCTTCTGGTACTGGAGGCCGTCGAGATATTCGTCCTTGTGGATCAGGCCGCCGTTCTCCTTCCAATAGGCGACGGCGTAGCTTCCGCCCGCGGTGAGGATGCAGACCCAAAGTCCAGTCAGGATCAACCTGATCATTTGCCCTCCTGCGAGGTCCTGCCGCTATAGGTGCCGTCCGACTCGGCCTCCCTGATCGCGCGCACGATAATCTCGGCCACCTCGCGCACCGCGTCATAGTGCATCTCGAGGACCGCGCGGTTCTTCTCGAGCTTCCGCCGCAGGTTCTGGATTTCGTCGGTCACCTCAGCCTCAGCGCCGAGGTGGAGCTGCGCGCGCATCAGGCGAACGAATTCGAGCATGCTGCGGCTCTTGCGCGCGCTGAAATCATCGAAGTCGATCTTCTTGCCCGTCTGGAGTGCCAATGTTTCCTCCTCGATGACGCTCTCGAGCCGCCGGATCGCCGCGAGCAGGCCACGCACCTCGTCGGACCTGGAGGGATCGGCCGGCAGGGGCGCGGGCTCGGCTCGCACATCCGGCACATGCACGGGTAACGCCGCTGCGCCCGGGCCTCCGGTCTCCGTGTCCCACTGCTCCGCCGCCATGCTCGTTGCGCCTTCTTCCGCCTGCATCTCAAGTCACCTCCCAGCTCGTCTCAAACCCGTCCGGATCATCCGGCTTCTCCCGACTTCCCATCCGCAGCTGCCGGATGCGCCGATGCAAGCTGCCTCGCAATGCCGATCCCTTTGCCTTGCGCGAGCTGGTTGCCGAGCTGCTCCGCCAGCATCGAGCGCCAGATGCCGCCAGCAGTGCCCTTGCCGAACAGGTCCTGCGCGTTCTGCGGCAACATCGTTTCGACGAAGACCTGAAGAACGAAGGCCTCGAACTTGCGGTAGACATCGCCCGAGGACGGCGCCTTGATCACCCGCACCGGTGCTGCCGCATTCGAGGAGTCGAGCGAAGCCTCCGGCGTCTTTGCCGCCACCTGATCGCCGGCACTACTCGCCGCCCTGGTGGCCTCGGTTTCCATCGTGGCAGCAAAGTCGGCATCGGACGACTTCAGCGCGTCAAGCTTCGCAGCGGCCGCACGCTGCGTTACCGGGTCGGCAGCCTCCAGGACGTCGAAGACCACGTCGGGTGTCGGTGTCACGATCATGCATCGGCTCCGGCTAGCTGTTTATGGACGTCCAGTCGCGCACACCGGAGTGCGCGCCGGCGATCTCCTCGAGGATGCGCTTCTCCGCCTCGCGTTGCTTGCCCGCGATCACGTTTCTTGCGACCTGCTCGAGGTGTTTCACGCGTCGGCTTTGCGCATGGACCTGGCCGAGCTGCTTCTCGGCTTCGGCCTGGACCGCGCGGGCGCCGACGCTGGTTGCCGCAAGTCGCCGCGAGATCGAATAGCTCGACGAGCCGGCCGGCAACTCCGCGCCGTTGAGGGTGCCGACCAGATAGACCTCCTCGTCCTGCAAATGCTGCTCCCGCTGTCTGAGCTGCTCGAGCTGCCACTCGGAGAGTCGCAGCTGCAGCTTCATCAGCGAGACCATGCGCGTGAGCCTTTCCGCACGTGACGTCATCGATCATTCCGCCAGAAACGACGTCACGCCGATCATGAACTGCGTCAGGAGCTCATCGCTGGTCAGATAGAGCAGCAAGAGTCCGCCGAGCATGACGAACGGCACCGAGATGAAATAGACCGGGATGGACGGCGTCAGCTTGTTGACGAGGCCGACGGCCAGATTGACGATGACGGAATAGACGATGAACGGGCTGGTGATCCGTAGCGTCAGCACGAAGGCTTCGGAGATACGATTGAGGAGCTGCGAAAGCGCAACATCGCCGCCGAGCCTGTCGCCGGGATGCCAGACGTCGTAGGAATTCATAAGCCCTCGCAACACCTGCCAGTGCTGGTCGGTCATGAAGAACAGGGTGGTCACGGCTGCCATGATCAGCGGGACCAGCGCCGGCGCCGGATCGGTATCGCCGACCGGCGTTCCCGGAATGTTGGAGAGCCCGATCGCGCCCGCCATCGCGGTCGCCATGGTCTGAAGCGCGAGGAAGAACACGCGCCCGGCGATGCCGATGATACTGCCGGTGAACAATTCCGAACCGATCAGCGAGGCCAGCGCGAGCGGCTGCGCGTCGGTCAGCAGCGGCTTGAGCGTCGCGACCAGGATCGGCGCCAGCGCAAAGGTCGTGACGATCGCGACGAACAGGCGGATCTGAACGGGAATGTTGACGCTGGAAAATCCGGGCACCAGCATCAGGCAGGCGCCGATGCGACAGAACACGATGAAGGTGGCGAGAACGCTGTCCGCAAGGCCGCTGATCACGACACCGCTCCAAGCGCCCTGATCTCGGCACTGCGCGCCACCTCGACATGCGACAGGATCGGCAGGGTCGGAAACACCCGCTCCAGAATCATGCGGACATAGGGGCGGGCTTCCGGGGTCACCGCCAGCACGACGCTCGTGCCCTTCTCGGTGATCTTTCTGACGGCGGCGCTCGCCTCGTTCGCGAATTGCTCGATCAGGCGTGGATCCGCATCGAACTCGACCACGTCGCCTTTGGCGTCGCGCTTCAGGCTCTGGTGAAAAGCGAGGTCCCAGCGATTGCCGAGACGCAGCACGTTGAGCACGCCGTTGTCGGAGAGATCGCCGCAGATCTGCTGGGCAAGCCGCATCCGCACATGCTCGGCAACCTGTTCCGAGCGGCGCACATGCGGCGCGATCTCGGCGATCGCCTCGAGGATGAGATGGAGGTTCCTGATCGAGACGCGCTCGGCCAGGAGGATTTTCAGGATCGCCAGCAGCCCGGAATAGGAGATCTGCGACGGACAGAGATCCTCGATCAGGCGCTTGTATTCAGGATCGAGCCGGTCGAGCAGGCCGCGCATGTCCTTGTACGACAGGAGCTGGGCGAGGTTTGCCCTGATGACCTCGCTCAGATGCGTGAGCAGCACCGACAAATTGTCGACAGGCTTGCAGCCCTGCCGCTTGACTTCTTCGGTGAAGGCCTCCGTCACCCACAGCGCCTTCATGCCGAAGGCTGGCTCGATCACCTCGTCTCCGGGCACGTCGGGCTTGCCATCCTTGTCCACCAGCACCATCACCTCGCCGAGCCGCAGCTCGCCATGGGCGATCCGCGTGTCGTGGATGCGGATCTGATAGCCCTTGGGCTCGATCGACAGGTTGTCGGTAAGCTTGATCTCCGGGATCACGAAGCCGTACTGTTTGGCGAACTTCTTGCGGATCTTGGCGACGCGATGGGCGAGCTCGCTGCGCGAGCCGAGCAGGTGAACCGAGAGCTGGCTTCCCAGCGAGAGTTCGATCTCCGCCGTCTTCAGTGATTCCTTGACGGATTCCTTGGCCTCGGCCTGGGCCCGCTCGTCGGCCTTGCGCGCCTCCTCCTTGCGCTGCTCGGCCGCCTGGCGCTTGGGCAGAGAATATCCGACGAAAGCCATAACCCCGCCAAGCAATACGAACGGCGCCAGCGGCAAACCCGGCATGACTGCGAGAACGAACATCATCAGCGCGGCTGCGGAGACGGCGCGCGGATAGCCACCGAGCTGCCGCAGCACGGCCTGCTCCGCCGAGCCCCTGGTGCCGCCCTTGGAGACCAGGAGGCCCGCCGACAGCGAGACGATCAGAGCCGGCATCTGCGACACCAGGCCGTCGCCGACGGACAGCTTGGTGTAGACGTCGGCGGCGCGCGCGAGCGTCAGGCCGTGATGGGTGACGCCGATGACGATTCCGCCGAAGATGTTGATCGCAGTGATGATCAGGCCCGCGATGGCGTCGCCCCGCACGAATTTCGAGGCACCGTCCATCGCACCGAAGAATGCGCTCTCCTCCTCGAGCTCGCGGCGCCGGCGCTGCGCTTCCTTGTCGTCGATCAGGCCCGCAGACAAATCGGCGTCGATCGCCATCTGCTTGCCGGGAATGGCGTCCAGGGTGAAACGGGCACCGACCTCGGCGATGCGGGTCGCGCCCTTGGTGATCACGACGAAGTTCACCGTGACCAGGATCGCGAAGATGATCAGGCCGATGACGAAATCGCCGCCCATGACGAACTTGGAGAAGCCGGCGACGACGTAGCCGGCGGCCTGCTCGCCCTCCCCGCCCCGCGACAGGATCAGGCGGGTGGTCGCGATGTTGAGCGCCAGCCGCAGGATCGTCGCGATCAGGAGTACGGTCGGGAAGGCCGAGAAGTCGAGCGGCCGCTGGATCCATAGCGCAACCATCAGGATCAGCGCCGAGAGCGCGATCGAGACCGCAAGGCCGAGATCGATCAGCATCGGCGGGATCGGCAGGAACAGGATCGTGAGCATGACCACGATGCCGCCTGCGAAGAACACGTCCGCGCCAAGTCGTCGCGGGGTCGGCAGGCTCGCAGTCAACGTATCGGCCATAGGTCACCGGCAGGAGAATTCTGCCGTGCAATCTGCCGCGCAAAGCTTACGCGAGGATGGCGGCGGCGCGCCGCCGGATCAGAATCCGTGCTCGATCCGCGAGTACACCATCTCGGTGAAGGTGGAGAGATGCGCCCCGATGAAGGATCCGGAGACGGCCACGACGAGCAGGATGACGATGATCTTCGGAACGAAGGTAAGCGTCACCTCCTGAATCTGGGTCAGGGCCTGGATGAGAGCGATGATCGTGCCGACCAGCATCGCCGCGCCGACCGCCGGCCCCGAGGCAACGATGATCGTCCAGATCGCCTGCTGGATGATGTCGAGGGCGTCCCTCTCGTTCATGGCCTAGCTGACGGTGAGCCCGGCGCCGACCGGGATCCGCGTGCCGTCCTCGAACGTGGCGACGGCGCCGTCGGTATTGATGGAGACCGAGGCGATCTTGCCGCTGACCGTCGTTCCACTGCTGTCGGTATAGCTCGCCGTGTGCCCGATCAGCCCGTCGGCCTGCGACAGCGCCGAGGAGGAGAGCAGTGAGTCGAGCTTCGAATTGGTCTGCACGGCCTGCTCCACCGTCGAGAACTGCGCGAACTGGCTCATATATTGCGAGGTATCCATCGGACTGGTCGGGTCCTGGTTCTTCATCTCGGCGACGAGGAGCTGGAGGAACGTGTTGTAGTCGACGGTATTGGTCGCCGTGCTCGTGGTGGATCCGGTCGAGGTCGACTGCGTGCTGGTCGTGTCGGTCGCGCTGGTGACGTTCATGTATCTCTCCGCTGTCAGGCCGCCTCGAAGGGGACGTTCGTCGCGGGGCCGGCCAGGATCGCCTGCTCCACCGGGAATAGCGCCCGTATCCGCTTCAAGGCCTCGTAGTACCGGCTCGCTCCGACCAGTTCGTCGGTCGCCGCGAGGCCCTCCAGCATCTGCTGGTTCTCGCAGACCGCTTGCAGGGCGGCGTGGTGCTGCCCGTAGAGTGCCGCGGCATCGGCGGTGTCGGTCGGGTTCATCAGCATGTGCTGGACGATGAAATAGAGCTGGCGCAGCGCCGTCGTGGCGTCAGCCGCCTGCATGACCTGGCCTTCCAGAAGGAACATCACGTCATTGACGAGCTCGAGCGAGACCTTACGGTCCACCCGCAGCACCGCCCCATTGACGTAGATCCGCTCGCCCGCCCGCAAGGATATCTTCATCAGAGCGCGTCTCGGATGACGCGGTTGATCTCGACGAGCTGCCCCACGTCGTTCGATTTCTCCGTGCGCAGGCGGTCGGACTCCTTGATGACCCACAGGCCGATCGAGATGATGTCGGCACGAAGCTGCTCGGGCAAGCCGTTCTCCGGATGCGAGAGATCCTCGATGAAGATCGCCCACAGGCGGCGGACATAGAGCAGCGTTTCGACCAGGTCCTCGGCGCTGAACAGGCCCTTGCCGAGCCGCTCGAGCCGCTCGATGCCGAGCGTCAAGGCCATTCGCTCGCGGCCCCGCGCCTCCAGGCTGCTGTCTTCCACGACCGTTTCATAAGCTTCAAAAGTCATCTGGATCACTCTGCGCAGAAAGCCGAACGACAGGGCAGAAGGCCGACATTCCGGCTCAGAGATAGTTGATGAGGCTGATCTTCTGCATCCGCGAGGTGAGCGCGAGTGCCGTCTCGATCTGGTTCTGCAATGTGTTGACGCGGACCGAGGCTTCAGTCGGGTCGACCTTCTCCATGCCGACGATCTGATTGTTCAGAATGTCCTGCTGCGTCTTGAGCTTGTCGGTTGCGGAGGTGATCCGCTGCTGGACTGTGCCGACGCTGCCGCCGAGTGCAGCGAGATCAGTGATGGCGCTACCCACAAGGCCGATGGCCTTGTCCACGACGGTCTGGAACGTCGTTTGGTTCAGGTTCACATTCCCGAGATCGGCCATCATGGTGTAGGCCTCGGCGAGCTTGCGAAAGCCTGTCTGGTTGGCGCTAACGGACGTATCGGCGATCTCGGTCGTGGAGATACGGCTTTGCATGGTCTGGTCGGTGGCCGATGACCAGTTGGTATTCCAGGCCGGACTCGCGAACTCGGCATCGAAGGTGGTGTCGAGGAAGCTCTGCATTTGAGCCGGGGTGATGCTGCTCACGCTGGCCGAGGATTGCGAGAAGCCGAAGGTCGAAAGGAAATCGGAGTCGACTCGGTTCTTGCTGGCCGAGCCGGCGGCGTAAGCCGTGATCGGCGCGTTCTGCGTGTTGATGCCCGAGAACAGATACGAGCCGTTATAGGAGACGTTCAGCGCGCCGATCAGATCCTGGAGGTTGGAGGCCGCGGGCGGCAGGACGATCCGCCCGCCGCCGTCGGTGCTGCGGGCCGCGATCAGGTCCTTGAGGAAATCCGTTGCGGTCGAGCTGAGCTGGGTGATGCGGTCCTGGGTCACGTCCAGGCGTCCCGAGACGAGGCCATTGGTATCGACGAGCTGATCGGCGAAGCTCATGTCCGCCCGCAGGCCGACGTCGCTTCCCGTCGTGGCACCGAGCTCGAGGCCGACATCGGCGAAGCGGCCGGTGGTCGCCTCCTCCGACGCCTTGCTCAGCGCAGCCTGGTTGTTCGTGATCGAATACCTCAATGACGAGGACAACATCAGGGTGGAAATGTAGTTTGCGCTCATCATGACTAATTCCCCACGGCGGCTAGCAAGGCCTGCAACATGTCGTCGACGGTCGAAATGATCTTTGACGACGCCGAATAGGTGCGCTCGACCTGGAGCATCAACGACATCTCGTCGTCCATGTTGACGCCGTTGACGTTCGACAACGCTGACGTACTGCGGTCGAGCAACGTGCTCTGGTATTGAGAGTTGTCGTTGGCGGTCTTGCGCTGGTTTTCGATCCAGCTCGTCGACGACGACGCGAAGTCGATCAGGCTGCCGTTCGGCTTGCCTTGCGTGGTCGCATCGAACGGCTGCGACACATCCATGTTGCCGGTGAGCTGCTGAAGCCGGGTCGAGTAGCCGGCGTTGCCGGCAGTGTTGTATTGGTAGGCGGCGTTGCCGCTGATCGCACCGTCGCGCAGCAGATTTGGGTTGCCGCCCTGGGCCGGATCGACCGATGCCGCAACCGAGATCGTACCGGCAAGGCCCACCGAGACAGTGGCGCTCGCCGGCATCGCCGGGGCGCCGGGGTAGGTGAAGAGACCGGGAACGTCGGGCAGCGCCGCGCCCGATTGGTCGCTTTCCTTGAAAGCATTGATCAGGCCACGGGCAATCTCGTCGAGCTGGCTCTGATAGGTGACCGTGTCGGTGTCGCGCAATTGGGCGAGACCGGCGAGCTTGCCGGACTTGAGCGGCATCACCGAATTGGTGCCGGTCACCGGGATGCCGTCGATGTAAACGGCGTTGCCCGTGGTGCTCGCCGCATAGGCGCCGGTCGGGGTAAAGCTCACCGTTCGCGCCGTCTTGTCGAACAGCACCCCACCGTTGTCGGTGTAGAGCGCGGCATCGCCGTTGGTGCGGATCGACATCGTGACGCCGACCTCCTGGGATAGCTTCGAGACGATGCTGTCGCGCTGGTCGAGATAGTCGGTCACATCGTCGCCGGCGATCGTTCCCTTCACGATCGCCGTATTGACGGTCTGGAACTGGGAGAGCAACTGATTGATGTTCTGGACCGAAATATTCATGTCAGAATCCGCGCCCTCGCGGACCGACTGAACGGTCTGGGTTGCCTGATTGAGCGCGGTCGCCATGTCCTTGGCGGACGTGACGGCGGCCTGAGCCAGCGTGGTGTTGTCCGGAGCGTTGGCATATTGCTGAAGCGCCTGCTTCAGCGCATTGAGCTGCGCCGTCGGCGACTGGTCGAGCTCCGGATCGTCCACCGTGGCAGATGCGATCTTCTGAAGACCATCATAGATCGCGCTTTGCTTGGCGGCCGCGGAGGTAGCGGTCAGGACGTTGCTGTACAGGCCCGAGGAGGCGGCGCGCTGGATCGCCGCCACATAGACGCCGGTTCCGGGAAGGTTGTCCAGCACGGTGAGCTTGCGCGAATAGCCGGTCGAACTGGCGCCGGCGATGTTGCGCGAAATGACCGACGACTGGATGCCCGACGCCATGAGCGAAGAGCGGGCGGACTCGAGAGCGGCGGTAAGGTTCATGATTTGCTCTTGCCGGGGAGGAGCGCTGAGCCAATCAGCGCTTCAGGTTGACGACGACGTCCAGCAAGTCGGCGCCGGTCTGGAACGATTTCGAGTTCGCGGTGAACCCGCGCTGTGCCTCGATCATCGAGGTCAGCTCGTTCGCGAGATCGACGTTCGAGTCTTCGAGGGCGCCGGACTGGATGGTGCCGAGCCCAGCCCTCCCGGCATTCGTGACCTGCGCGTTGCCGGAATCCATGTTGGTTGAGTAGACATTGCCCGGCTCGGGCGTGAGATTGTCGGGGCTCGCGACGTCGGCGAGCGCGATCGTGTACAGCGTCAACTGCTGCCCATTTTTGAGGGTGGCGGTCACGTGCCCTGCGGTGTCGACATTGACCGTGTCGATGTTTGAGGGAACGCTGCCGTTGACTGTCGCCTTGAAGCTGAAGTCCGTGCCGACCTGCGTCATGTTCGACAGGTCCAGGGTCACGGTCGCGCCGTTGGTAACCGGGATCGCAAGGGTCTTGGCGCTCGCTGCGGCCAACGCACCCGCTCCGGCCGTTGTCGTGTCGAAGGTATAAGTGCCGGTGGCGCCGAGCGCGGCACCCGTCGTCGAATCATAGGCCTGGATCTGCCAGGTGTCTGAGCCGGTAGCCGTCGCGGTGTGGGACATATAGAGATCGACCGTAACGGCCTGGCCGATATTGTCGTAGGCCACAATCGAACTCTTCGATGAATATGAGGTCGGACCGGGAGGACCGGCAATAACGGTCGCACTCGGATCCAGATTGCCTGTTGTCAGCGTCCCCGCCGTCGAAGCCACCGGCACTTGCGATACCTGGGCGATATTCACGATCTGCAATCCGGCCAAGGTGTTTTGCGAGATGGTGTCCTGGAGGCCTTGCTTGCCGAGCAGATAGTAGCCGGCAGCGTTGACCAGATTGCCCTGGCTATCCGGCACGAACGATCCGGCTCGCGTCAGGTACTGCTGCGTGTTGTTGGCGTTCGACACCACGAAAAAGCCGTTGCCTTGAACGGCGAGATCCGTCTTCGAGGTCGTGAACTGGGTATTGCCGGCATCGGTGATGGCATAGCGGACGTCGGTCTCGACCGCGCCGGAGTCGTAACTGCCCGAGCCGCTCTTCAGGATCAGGGAGGAGAATTCCGTCGAAGCCCGCTTGTAGCCCGTCGTGTTGACGTTCGCGATGTTGTCCGAAACTGTCGACAGCTTGTTGGACTGTGCAGACATCCCGGAAACACCGGTGCGCATAATACCATACAGGCTCATGAATTGGGCTCCTTTGGCAGGTTGCGGTTACAATGGGGGTTCTTGCTTGCGCGGGGCTGATGATGAGGAACCGTGCACAACTTCATTTTCGTTGCGTTGGTGCTTCACGTCGTCTTGGGCTGACAGAACGAACGCGCTTTGTCGGTCCACGCGCCGAAGCCGCTCGAGACGAGATGAGCGACGATGTGGCAGACGTAGCGCTTCTGCGCGGGCTGGTTGTTGGGGCCCGCATTGTAGCGCGCAACCGCCATGGTCCAGCTTCCCTCGCGCTGCTTCAGCTCTTTCAAGAAGCGCGCGGCATAGTCGACGTTCTTGGCGGGATCGAACATCGCCCGCACCGACGCGAACTTGTCGCCATGATAGTAATGGTTGATCTGCATGCAGCCGAGATCGATCAGCTTGATGCCCCTCTGGCGCATCGCTTCGAAATTCGCGATCGCATCCTCGAGGTCTTTGGCGAACACGGTCTGGCCTTCGGCGCCGAGCGCGTAAGGATAGAGCGCACCACGGCGGCCGGTTTCGGTGAGACCGACCGCATAGAGGATACCGAGCGGAATGCCGTGCACTTGCGCCGCGCGTGCCATCTCGCGCTCACAAGAGCGCGTGCTGTCCGCGCCCGCTGCTGCGGCGATCGGACTAAAGATAGACAGGGCCGCGACGAGTGCGCTGGGCCACGTCCTGCTCATGACGCGTCTCCTGGTTGGGCTGTTGCTCGTCCCTCGCCTGCCTCGCTCCGCCATCGGACTGGCCGGACGATGCGTTCGAGCCGTCGAACGCTCCTTGCGCGTTCTGCGATTGTGGCTGGCCGGAGAGCGAGGGCTGTGGCTGGCCTGAGCCTGCCTGAAATCCATCGAGCGCGCCGTGCTGGACCGGCGCGACCTCGGCAACGTAGCCCGCCGACTGCATGAGATCGCGGATCGAGTCGCGCTGCTGGTCCAGCATCTGGCTCGTATCCTTGCGCTCCGCCGCTAGGTGGACGGACACTTCGGTGCCGACGAGACGAAGGCGTACGGTGACGTTGCCGAGCGCCGGCGGCTCGAGATTAATTGTCAGAATCTTAAGTGGCTGATCCGACGTATTGCTCTGGGCGCCCACGAGATCGGCCGCGGCGGATGCGGCCGGCGCGGGCGAGCTCTTCAACTCCGATACCACTGCGTTTGCGACCTGCTGGGTTGGGCTGAACTGCGCCACCGGAGGCAGATGCGTTTCCTGCTGAACAACCGTGACCTTGGTCGTTTCCGGCAAGGCGTCGCGCCCCGCGGACTTTGCAGCGCGCTCGACATTCGCCGCGACGGCTTCGAAGCCGGGTGTGGCGGGCACCGCTTTCGGTTGAACTTCGCTTCCCTGGAGCATCGCCTGCTCGGTCGCCGCTGCCTGTGTGGCCGCAACCAGTTGGGGGCGTGCTCCGGATGCATCGGCAGCGGAACGAGCGACAATCGATGGCGCGGCGACGGAGCGAGCGACATCTGCCGTCGCCACGCTTGCCCCGCCCGTGCTCTGAACCTCACGCTTCGCTGCGGAAGACCGCTCGTCCCGGACCGATGCCTCCTTCTTGTCGCTCGACGGCTGCGGCGTCTGCACCGTCACGACTGGCGCGGCGGAGAGCTCCTGCCCCACGATCGCCGGCAGGCACAATCCGTTCGCGACGTCCGCCTTCGCGGATTGATCGAGCGGCTCCTGCTTGTTCGACGGCTTGGTTTCCTCGGTGCGCTCGTGCACCGGCTCATCCTTCGGCGTGTCGCGCTCGGTCAGCTTTGCCAGGCGCGGGCGCACCGGAGCGGCCTTCGCGGTCGTATCGGTACTCTGATCATCCAACGCCCGCTTGGCCATGTTCGAGACGGTGTGGAGCAGGTCGTGAAACGAGGAACCGTCGGCAGTTTTCGTGCCGGTAGTTGCCGTGCCCTTCGCCGAACGGGATAGCGCGAGAGTTTCGGCGAGACCTTCGAAGAGCTGTCCGGAGGTTCCGCTAAGCTTGGTCATGGGCGGCGGTCCTTGGTCAGAAGCTCCAGTTCCTCGAGCTGCTTTTGCGCCCGCGCAAGGGTCGCGGCCGATGACGCCAGGTCCAGCCGCGCCGGCGTGGGCGGCGGCTTGTCGGCGGACGGCGCGCCGGAGATCGGCTTGCGGAGGTCGAGCGCGAGCTGGATGTTTGCATTGAGAAGAGACGCCTCGGGCTGCGGCAGCCTCGACCTGTCGACCGCCTTCAGTTCAGTGAGGCCGCCTTCATAGTCGTCGGTCAGCACGCGGGCGCTTCCCCGAAACAGATGCGCCCGCTCGCGATCCGCGCTCCCATCGGCGCTCAGCGACAGCGCCTGCTCGCCTGTAAGCCGCACCACGGCAAGCCGCCCGCGGACCAGCGCGCTTTTGGCGATCACGAGATAGAGCTTGAGACGGTTCCCGCGGTCGATCTGGTCCAGCAGTGCCGCGATCCGCGAAAAGCGGTGCTCGTCGAGCGCGAGGCTCGAACGCGTCAAGGCCGACGAAAACCGCTGCCAGAAATCCCCGGCATAGACGGACTTGCGATAGTGCCGGATATAGGCCTGCGTCAGGAACTCGAACTTGTCGAAATCCTCCGCCTGCCCGACCAGCGGAATCTCACGCCGCAGCGCCGCCTCTTCCACCAGCGTGCCCGGCAGAAGCAGCCGCGCATCGTCCAGCCGCTCGATCGCGACCGACGCATCGGAGCTTGCGAGCAGTGCGCCCTGCACCAGTGCGACCTGTCCGCTCATGCTCGAGGGGATCGTGCGCGGCTTGACATCCTTCAAAAGCTCGCGCGCTTCGTCCTGGCGGCCCTCGACATAGGCGAGCGCGCCATTGAACAGCCGCTCATCGACATTGATCCGCTCGCGCGGAAGCTTGCGCACGATCTGTGGCGCACCGCCACTGAGCATGTAGACCACTATGGCCTGGCCGTTCTGCGGGTTGCTCCACACGCCTGGATCGGCGGCAAGGAATTTTTCGCCGACCTGCCGGATCAGCGCGAGATGACCGCTTTGCGCGGCGGCATCGCCGCTGGCGATGCCGTCCTGCACGGCCTGCAACGAGCGGACCAGCGCATACGGTTCTTCCGGCGAGGGCGGCGACTCCGGCGCTGCGGCGAGCGCCCTCGCCGCAGCGAACGGCAGCAAAAGCAACGCGAAAGCTCTCGGACCGATCAAGGGCGCTTCTCCCGGATCAGAATCTCGATCCGGCGGTTTTGCGCCGCGGCCGGATCGTTAGACAACTTCGGACGGCGATCCGCGTAACCCTCGACATGCTCGATCCGCTGCGCGTCCACGCCGGCACGGACCAGCATGTAATAGGCCATCTGCGCACGCGCAGTCGAAAGCCGCCAATTGTCGTAGGTGTCCGACCGGTATGGCCGGCTGTCGGTGTGGCCGCGGACGATGATCGTGCCAGGACGCTTGGTCAGCAGCGGTCCGATCTTGTCGATGACGCGGATCAGTTCGGGACGCGGCTCTGCGGAGCCGACCGCGAACATGCCAAAACTCGCATCGTCGGTGAGGCTGACGAGCAGTCCTTCCTCGACCTGGCGCACCTCCGCGACCGGCCCGGCGCCTGCCTTGATGTCCGAGAGCGCGTCGGTGATCGCGGCTTGCAGCTGCTTGGCGGTCGGTTGCTGTGTCTGCGCAGCATCGCGCGGATCATTACCCTTCTGGGCTTCCAGCGGACGCGACTGACTCGCAGCGTTGGCCTGCGAATTCGGTTGAGGGGTGGATTGAACCTTGCCGTCGAGAGCGGCTGACGATGACGCCGGACTGGGCGGCAACAGAGGCGACGTGGCTGCGGACGTGGCCTGCGCGTCGGCAGCGACGCTGCCGCCGGCATCATCAGCCTTGCCGCGACGCGTCGGTTGCTGCTCGCCTTGATCCGCGCTGGCCGAACTTGCGCGCGCTGCCGGGCTGGGGCTGGGTTCAGTCTCGCTCGCTCGCCCGTCCTTTGCCGGTTGCGGGGCGAACTTCCAGAAGCCGGGATCGAATGGGTCACGATAGGCCTCGCCGCCCTTCAGGCCCTCTTCCTCCGCGGAGGCGAGCGCCCCGACGCGCCGCTGTCCCGCCGTCTGGCTCGAACCGGCCGCGATCTCCGCGAGCGTCGCGTAAGGGTCGCGAAACAGCACCTTCTCCTCGTAGAACGGCGGCTTCTCGGCCGTGGGCGAATCGCCGCGACGCTCCTCGCTCGGGCCCGCCGGCTTGCGCTTGCCCTCCTGCCCCTCGGACGCCGCCGGGTCCTTCTTGGCGGGATCCTTCAGCCCCTTCGGCGCCGGCGCGTTCTCTGCGAGCTCGATCGGATTGAAGTAGCTCGCCACGATCTGGCGCTGGTCCTGATTGAGCGCGTTGAGCAGCCACATCACAAGGAAGAACGCCATCATCGCGGTCATGAAGTCCGCATAGGCGATCTTCCAGACACCACCTTTCGCCGGCGCATCGTCGAACGCGCTGCGGCGGCGGATGATCACGAGCTCGGGTTGGACGTCGCTCATGGCGGATTACCGTCGCGCGTCCTTCAGACGCTCGATCCACGGCGAGATCTGCGTCTCGATCACGGTCTGGTCGGCGACGACGCGGATTTCGAAGCTGTCGGCAACCTGATAATCGATGCCGGTCCGCCGCGCCGTGTCGAGCTGCGCCTTGACCAGCTCGAGCAGATCGCTCGGCCCCGTGATATTGAACACCGGCACCGGCGACTGACAGGTCAACGCCGATATCTGCTCGACCAGGGCCGCAACGGCCTTGTCACGGACCGCATCGGCGAGGAAGGGTTGCAGGATGCGGGCAACCGAGCTTGCGACGTTGGTTTCGATCTCGCGGCAAGCGGCGGTGAAGCCGTTCACGATCGCAACCGCCTGCTGATCAGACCATTTGGCTCGCTCCTCGCCGAGCCTGATCGCGCCGCGCACGCGCTCTTCCGCCAGCTTGGCATCGCCTTCCGCGACGCCCGCGGCGTAACCGCGCCGATAGGCATCGTCCAGGAGATTGACCGGCGGGGTCTCAACCTTCGGCACGGCCGGTTGAGGCTGAGAGTGAAGCTGAGGCGGCGGCTCTCGCCTGACCTCCTTCGGCTTTGCCACCGGCTCCGGCAGCTTCGCTTTCTCGGCCGGCCTCGCCCTTCCGTTGGCGTCGAACTGCGTGAGCAGCTTTCCGATTGCCGCGTTCATGCCGCTTCCTCCCGACGCATCCAATCTTTGAGGATCGCAGCCGCCTGCGCCTGATCGAGCCGCACGATCTGCTCAAGCCGCTTCTGCGGCGTGCGCTGCATCTTGCCTTCGAGGTCTTCGACCAGGTTGAGCTCAGCCTCCTCGTTCTCCGGCAACGCCAGCGATGCGGCCTCGAACTGGGCGGCCGCCTCCGCGGTCTCGACCTGCTCCTGCTGTGCGCGATGAGTGAGGATGCCGTTGACCGCCGGACGAAGGCCGAACCAGACCAGCATCGCGGCGACGGCCAGGATCGTGACCGCGTTGATGAAGCTTCCCATCTGCCGGTTCAACATCTCGACGAAGCCGATCGGCGGCACCGGCACCAGCTCGCGCGAGCCCTCGACGAAGTCGACGGCCGTCACCTGGATCTGGTCGCCGCGCTGTTTGTCCAGTCCACCGGCGGTGGCCGCGAGCTGGCTGATCTCGGCGATCTTGCTGTCGACGATGGCCTGATTGGTCTTGTCGCCGAGATCGGCGACCAGCCGCGCGCGGTTGATCAAGACCGCAATGAAGAGCTTTTTCACGGAATAGCCGTCGCTGACCGTCGTCGTCGTCTTGGACGACACCTCGAAATTGGTGACGTCCTCGCGGCGATTTTTCTCCTCGTTGGAATTCTTGGTGCCGCCGGCATTGACCTGCTGGTCCGGCAAGTTCTGTTGCACAGTGGTCGGCGTCGAGCGATCCGCGTTCTGCGACGTCTCCTTCTCACGGACGTTCCGCACCGAGCGTTCGGCGCGCGCCTCCGGATCATAGACGGTCTCGTTGATCTGCCGCTTGTCCGTCGAAAGCTGCGGCGCCACGCTAACCTCGAAATTGTCGAGGCCAAGATAAGGCGTCAGCGCCTTCCGGATGTTCTCTTGCACCATCTGGCCGACCATCTTCTGGAGGCTCGCCGCTCGGGTCGGCGCCGCGCTCGCCTCATCCTCCTCGGCGAGCAGCATCGAACCGTCGGCATCCAGCACCGTCACCTTGTCGCGCGTCATGCCGGGAATGGCGGCGGCGACGAGATGGCGAATCGATTGTGCAGTGCGCGCCTCGATCGCGCCGTCGGTGCGCAGCACGACGGAGGCGGACGGAGGCTGCTGCGCGGCGCGGAACGAGCCGCGCACGGGAAGGACGATGTGAACCCGCGCTGCCTTCACACCTTTCATCAGCTGAACGGTGCGCGCGATTTCGCCTTCGAGTGCGCGGAGCTTGGTGACCTCCTGCATGAAGGAGGTCAGACCCAGCGAACCGATCTTGTCGAACAGCTCGTATCCGGAGTTGGCGCTGGTCGGCAGCCCCTTCTCGGCCAGCAGCATGCGCGCCTGCATGGTCTGGCTCGGGCGGACCGAAATGGCGTCACCCGCCGCATTGACGTCGAAGGCAATGTTCTGCTCGCGCAGCGCGGCGCCGATCCGCGTCACATCCTCGCGAGTCAGGCCGGTGTAGAGGGTTTCGAATTCGGGCCGGCTCAGATAGTAGGCGCCGCCCACGACGGTGACGAGAACGGCAAAGCCGATCAGCCCCAATGCCATCAGGCGCCGCGGGCCAAGCTCCAGCAGATTGTTGAGCAGCTGCTGCACCTGCGCGCGACTGAGCATATGACCTCGTACCAATGCGAACGCAAAGGACACTCCGCTGCCAACCTTGTCTGAAGGTTGCGCGAGGATACGAATGTGTCGGTTCGCAGGCGAGGCGTTGCAATTTTACAAGAATCTTGGTCGACGCAATCAGTTCAGGCGCAACAAGCGGGCGCGCGGGCGCAGGGCAGCGCGATCGGCTGCGGCGTGCTGGATGAAGTCTGGTGTCAGGAGGTCGATTGCGGGCACGTCTCGTGCCGCCACATCCGCTGATCACGGCGTGGACCGTGCTCCCAGAGGGAGCACGGTCGTTTTCGAAAGCGCCGCTTAGCCGCCGCGGAACAGCGACAGGATGCTCTGGCTGTTCTGGTTGGCGATCGAGAGCGCCTGAACGCCGAGCTGCTGCTGGGTCTGAAGCGCCTGGAGGCGAGTGGACTCCGCGTTCATGTCGGCGTCGACGAGCTGGCCGACACCACGGTCAACCGAGTCCATCAGGGTCTTGACGAAGTCCGTGTTGGTCGAGATGCGATTCTTGACGGCACCGAGATTGGCAGCGGCCGAGCTCACCGAGTTGATTGCACCAGTGACCTGCGCGATGTAGCCATCGAGCGTGGTCTGGTCGGCCGTCGAATCGGTCAGCGCGGAGATGTTGATCGTGTCGACCGACGCACCGCCGCTCACCGTGTCCAGGATGCCGGTCTGGGTGCTGGTATAGAGCGCGTAGTTGGCGGTCGTCACGGCGATGGAACCGATGGTGGGCGTGCCGCCGACACGCGAGTACGACGACAC
This sequence comes from Bradyrhizobium sp. UFLA05-109, assembly GCF_054185165.1. NCBI lineage: Bacteria > Pseudomonadati > Pseudomonadota > Alphaproteobacteria > Hyphomicrobiales > Nitrobacteraceae > Bradyrhizobium > Bradyrhizobium sp. UFLA05-109. Next base: position 33,308 of record NZ_JBBIAR010000048.1, read on the forward strand.
GAGATTGAAGGTCGTCGGTGTGGTCGCGGTCGTGCTCAGCCAGTTGATTCCGTTGAAGGTCGCCGAGTTGGCCTTGAGCTTCATATCCTGCTGGATCTGGGTGATGTCCGACTGGATCTTGGTGCGGTCGATGCCGGCGGTCTTGGCTTCGACCAGCAGCGACTGGAGCTTGGTCAGGCCGGAGTTGCTGTCGCCGATAACCGAGGTCAGAGCGGTATATTCGGTGTCGACGGTCGCAGCCGACAGACCGAGCGAGTCGGAGACCGCGGAGAGCGCGGCATTGTCGGAGCGCATCGAGGTCGCAATCGACCAATAGGCCGAGTTGTCGGAGGCCGTCGAGACGCGCTGGCCGGTCGAGATCCGGTTTTCGGTCGTCTGCAGGCTGGCGCTGACAGACCGGAGGGTCTGGAGCGCGGTCATTGCGGAGGAGTTGGTGAGGAGACTAGAACCCATTTTTGATGTCCCTTTGAAGATTGAATTGAGCTTGGGGACATACCGGGCTTGCACCGGTACGACGGGGCGGCGTCATGCCTTTGGGCTGCGGAGAAACGGGTTAAGGCCCAACCTGTCGTAACGACGAGGCTAGCGGGCGAAGCTTGTGTGAGGCTTGTGGCTGTGTGCCCCGACCGCAACAGGGCAGCCAAAAATACCGCGTGCGCGGGACGTCATGCCAACGAAAAAGGCCGCGCGTCGCGAGAAGCGCGGCCCTCCCTCCACGGGCTTGAGGCTTAGCGGAACAGCGAGAGGATGCTCTGGCTGTTCTGGTTGGCGATCGAGAGCGCCTGAACGCCGAGCTGCTGCTGGGTCTGAAGGGCCGACAGGCGGGTTGATTCCGCGTTCAGGTCGGCGTCGACGAGCTGACCGACACCACGATCCACCGAGTCCATCAGCGACTTCACGAAGTCCGTGTTGGTCGAGATGCGGTTCTTGACGGCACCGAGATTGGCGGCGGCCGACGCCACCGAGCCGATCGCCGCGGTGACCTGCGCGATGTAGCCATCGAGCGTGGTCTGGTCAGCCGTCGAATCGGTCAGCGCGGAGATACTGATCGTGTTGACCGACGCACCGCCGCTCACCGTATCCAGGATGCCGGACTGGGTGCTGGTATAGAGAGCGTAGTTGGCGGTCGTCACGGCGATGGAACCGGTGGTGGGCGTGCCGCCGACACGCGAGTACGACGACACGAGGTTGAACGTCGCCGGTGTGGTCGCAGTCGTGCTCAGCCAGTTGATTCCGTTGAAGGTCGCCGCATTGGCGGTCGAGTTCATCTGCTGCTGGATCTGGGTGATATCCGACTGGATCTTGGTGCGGTCGATACCGGCGGTCTTGGCTTCGACCAGCAGCGACTGGAGCTTGGTCAGGCCGGAGTTGCTGTCGCCGATAACCGAGGTCAGAGCGGTGTACTGCGTGTCGACGGTCGCGGCCGACAGACCGAGCGAGTCGGAGACGGCGGAGAGCGCGGCGTTGTCGGCGCGCATCGAGGTCGCGATCGACCAATAGGCGGCGTTGTCGGAGGCGGTGGCCACGCGTTGGCCGGTGGAGATCCGGCTCTGCGTGGTGGAGAGCTGCGAGCTCACAGACCGCAGGGTCTGGAGCGCGGTCATGGCGGACGAGTTCGTAAGCAGGCTCGACATTGCGAATGTCCCTTTATGTACGCGTTACATTTTCACGAGGGGACATACCGGGCTTTCACCGGTACGGAGGGGCGGCATCATGCCTTTGGACTGATGTGGGTGGGGTCCAACCCGCCGTGACGCATTGCTAGCACGCCGAATCTTGCTTCCAGATTAAGAGCAGCTTGAATTTCGCAGCAATATCATATGGTTAATATTACTCTTCGCTAACCATAACCAGCCCGTTGGCCGACCATCGCGCTCACGAGAACGACCGCACCAGGCCCGAGGCGAGCAGGTTCCAGCCGTCAATCAGCACGAAAAACAACATCTTGAACGGCAGCGCGATCACCGTGGGCGGCATCATCATCATGCCCATCGACATCGTCAGCGTCGCCACGATCATGTCGATGACGAGGAACGGCAGCATGATGAGGAATCCGATCTCGAAGGAGCGGCGAAGCTCGGAGATCATGAAAGCCGGAATAATGACGCGCAGGTCGATGCGCTTGTCGTCGAACTTCTTGCGAAAGCTTTCCGCCGCGAGCGACTCGAAGGTCTGAAGATCCTTGTCCCGGACATGGGCCAGCATGAACTCGCGGAACGGATCGGTGATCTTCAGATAGGCCTCCTCCTCCGAGATCTCGTTCTTCATCAGCGGCTGGACGCCGGTCTCCCAGGCGCGGTCGAAGGTCGGCGCCATCACGTAGAAGGTCATGAACAGCGCGAGGCTGATCAGCACGAGGTTGGCCGGCGTGGTCTGAAGGCCGAGGCCGGAGCGCAGGAACGACAGCGCCACCGCAAATCGCGTGAAGCTCGTCACCATGATCAGCAGACCCGGCGCTACCGACAGCACCGTGATCAGCGCCATCAGCTGGATGATGCGGCCGCTGGTCGAGCCGTTCCCCGGAGGCAGCAGGGAGTTGAGGTCCGGTATCTGGGCAGACGCCGCCTCGGGCAGGAGGATCAGCAGCAACGCAAGCAGCAGGACTTTCGTTCTCACTGGATCACCAATGTCTCGATAATTAATTCGCGGACCTTGCCCGAGGAGCGGACATTGGCCCGCTCGGACAAGTCATCCCGCAGATGCTGAAGTCCCCGCGCGCCCTCGAACTGGGCAGCGGTGGCTGACCTGAGATAGGCGACGATATCCTCGCTGATGTGAGCGGCCAGAATGCCCGCCTCCTCGTCGTTCATGCTGTCCGTGACCATGGAGGCTTCGACGCGGGCCCAATTGTTGGCGGGCGCCGCAAGATTGGTGACGACCGGCGACAGCTTCCGCAACCGCGCCGTCCCTGTATAGGTAGACGCAACGGGCGGCGGGGTGACGTTCTTCCTGGCATCAACGACGCGCTCGGCCGTCACCAGCAGGTGATAGCCCGTGGCAGCGCCGGCGCCGACCGCGAGCAGCGTCAGGATCACTATGGCCGCGATCAGGCGCATGGCGCCCCGCGGCTCCGCGATCCGGCGCGCTCGCCTTGCAAATCAGAACGGCGCCACGGTGTCATAGATCCGATGTCCCCATCCTGGCTGCTGCACGTCAGACAGATTTCCGCGACCGCCATAGGACACGCGTGCCTCGGCGATCTTCTCATAAGAGATGGTGTTTCCCCGCGAAATGTCTCGCGGACGCACGATGCCCCCGACGTTGAGCACGCGCATCTCCGTGTTGACCTTGAATTCCTGCGAGCCACTGATCATCACATTGCCGTTAGGCAACACGTCGGTGACGATGGCGGCGATCGAAAGCTTGATGTCCTCGGCACGGTCGATCTGACCATTACCCTTGATCTGGGTGTTGGTTGAGAGATTGGCGTTGGTCTGACCGGTGTCGCTCCATCCTGCGACATTCATCAACCAGTCGAGGCCGAACTTGATCTGCGAATCGCGCGAGCGGTCGGTCTTGTTGTCGAGCTTCGCTTTGTCCTGCATCGAGATGATCACCGTCACGACGTCACCGACGCGCCGCGCGCGTGGGTCGCGGTAGAGATCGGTGCCGTCGTCCCAGGTCGAGCGATAGCTCACGGGCGTGCGGACACGCGGCGTCACTGGGATTGGATCGGCCTGCGACCTCAGCCCGCTGCCGATGGGCGACACCTGCGGGCCGGTCAAGACCTCGGCGGGGTCATGGGAGCATCCGGCCAGAAGCACGGGCGACAGCAGCAGCGACAGGATAAGCATCGGCTTCTTCATTTACTTGGTCTTCCCGTCCTCCACGCGACGCATTCCGCCGAGGAGATCGGCCAGATGCGCCGCGCGTGCCGTATCCATCTCATCGAAGATCGCGCTCGAGCTCCTGGGACTAAGCTTGGCGAGCACGGCCGCAGCGGTCTCGTCCGCCATGCTGGCAATCTGGTTTGCAGCAGATTCCGGCTTCATGCGCGAGTAGATCTCGACCACGCTCGCCTCGGCCTTCTTCAGGAACTCGTCGCGAAGCGCCATCCATTTCTCATATTCGACCCGCTTGGCCTCGACCTCCGCGATCCGCTCGCGCAGCAGAGTCTCCGCCTTCTCCAGCTCCTTCAACTGCCAAGCCAGCCGGGCGTCGACGGCAGAATCGGCGACGCTGCTGCAGAACTGCGCAACGTCGTTCTCGGGCGCCGCAGCCGCAACAGGCGGCGCGGGCTTCGGCGCGTTGCCCGTCCTGGCCGGCCGCGCGAGGGGCGGCGTCTCGGGAGCTGGTACCGCGCCGGTAGTCAGAGGTGCGGCATCCTCCGCAGCCCAGGCCGTCGCCCTCACGGAATTCGTGTCACTGGGGAGCGGCGCGAGGGGCGCACGCGGCTTCTGCGGGCCTGCCGCCCGCGATCGCGCGAAAGAGAGCAGATTCAGCGGCTTTGACTGCTTCGGCTCGTCCAGCGCCGCAGCCGGCGATGCGCTCGCCAGCACGGACACCGCGATCAAGCAGAAGAGATGCGTTTTGTAATCCAGCTTCAGCATCGGGCCGCGCGCGAATCTCGGTCGAGACGACAGACATGCGCGATCAGGCTTGCTTGGCGCTTGCGCGTCATTGGACGATCACATCCGCCTGAAGCGCGCCGGCCGTCTTGATCGCCTGGAGGATCGCGATGATTCCGGATGGCTTGAGGCCGATCTGGTTGAGACCGTGCACCAGGCGCTGCAAATCCACGCCGCTGAGGATCGCAACCTGGGCTCCAGCTTCGTTGGCCTCGACCATGGTCTGCGGAACGACCACGGTCTTGCCTTGCGAGAACGGCGCGGGCTGCGACACCACGGGAAGCTCCGTCACACGGACCGTCAGATTGCCGTGCGTCACCGCAACGGTCGATATCCGCACATCGCGCCCAATCACCACCGTGCCGGTGCGCTCGTTGATCACCACCCGTGCGGGCGTATCCGGCTCGACGGTCAACTCACCGATCTCGGCGAGAAAGCGGACCGGGCCGGCATAGCTCGGCTTCGACAGCACGATGGTCCGATAGTCGCGCTCGAAGGCAATCTGCGACCGGTAGCGGCCGCCGGCGTAACGGTTGATGGCATCGAGGATTCGCGTCGCGGTGACGAAATCGGGGTTCTTCAGCTCGAGGACGAGGAACTCCATCTCGTGAAGGCTTCCCTGCACCTCCCGCTCGACCAGCGCGCCGTTCGGAATGCGACCGGCGGTCGGCGTACCCTGACTGACATTCTGCGCCTGACCTCCGACGCTATAGCCGGCAACGGTGACGGCGCCTTGCGCCACGGCGTAGACGGCGCCATCGGCCGCGCGCAGCGACGTCATCACGAGCGTGCCGCCGAGCAGCGAGGTGGCGTCTCCGAGCGAGGACACCGTCACGTCCATGCGCTCGCCTGGCGAGATCGACGGCGGCAGGTCCGCGGTCACCATGACCGCCGCGACGTTGCGCGTGCGCAGCGTGGTCGGCCGTGCCGTGTTGTTCGTGCTCGTGGTGTCGTTCCTGAGATTGATGCCCATGTTCTCGAGCATCGACTGGAGCGACTGTTCCGTGAACGGCGCGTTGCGCAGCGTGTCGCCGGTGCCGTTGAGACCGATGACGAGGCCATAGCCGACGATCTGGTTTTCGCGCAGTCCCTTGATATCAGCGATGTCCTTGATACGGACGGCAGCCTGCGCGCTTGCCGCGGAGACGATGAGGATGAACGCAAGCAGCAGCCTGATCATGATCCATCCATGACCTTAACGGTGCCGTCCGGCTGGACGATGCCCTTGATGATCACGCCGGTGTCGGTGTTGCGCACCGGGATGAGCGCGCCGGCCGCACCCGATTGCAGGGCCGAGCCATAGGTGACGATCGAGAGGCCACTGTCTTCGACCACGACCTTGACGATGGCCCCGCGCGCGACGGTCCAGGGATCCTCGACCGCATTGGTCGGGATCGGCTGGCCCGGCAGCAGCGTCCGCCGCGCCATGCGTCCGACCAGCACCTGACGTCCTTCGATGAACATGGCGACGCCGAGGAGGTTGGCCGCGAAGGCACGCTCCGTGATCATGTCCTCGCGGATCAGTTCGCCCGCGCGGATCGACACGGCCGGCACCGGAAGCCGCCGATCCTCGGCCGCAGCCAGGGATGCAGAAGCGAGCACCAGCAGCGCGGCGGCCAGCCCGCGCATGATCAGGCCGAGCCTGTTCGACATGGATACACCGGCACTAGCGGCCAAGACCCTTCGACACGGTCTGGGCCATCTCATCCGAGGCCGTGATGACCTTGGCATTCATCTCATAGGCGCGCTGCGCCGAGATCAGCTCGGTAATTTCCTTGACGGGATCGACGTTCGAAGCCTCGAGATATTGCTGGTTGATCTTGCCGTAGCCGGAATCGCCCGGCAGCCCGACAACCGGCGTTCCGGAAGCCGTGGTCTCACGATAGAGATTGCTGCCCAGCGGTTCGAGGCCGGCTTCGTTGGCGAAGTTCGCGAGGTTGAGCTGGCCGATCTGGCGCGGATTCACTTCCGTATCCAGCTTGGCAAACACCTGTCCGGTCTGGTTGACCGTGACCTGGACCGTTCCCTGCGGCACCGTGATCGCAGGATCCAGCAAATAGCCGTCCATTGTGACGAGCTGGCCGTTGGCATTGGTGTTGAACGAGCCTGCGCGGGTATATTGCACCTCGTTGTTCGGGCCCAACACCTGAAACCAGCCGCGGCCGTTGATCGCCAAATCGTAGGGATTGCCCGTCTGCGTGAGCGCGCCCTGGATGTGCAGTTTGCGGATGGCCGCCGACCTGACGCCAAGACCGAGATTGGCGCCCTCGGGGATCGGCGAGGAGCCCGTCGCGTTCGGAACGCCCTGCATACGATCCATCTGGTAGAAGAGATCGGTGAATTCCGCACGCGCTCGCTTGAACGACGTCGTGTTGATGTTGGCGATGTTGTTCGCGATGACCTCGATGTTGGTCTGCTGCGCGTTCATTCCGGTGGCCGCGATGGCGAGCGATTTCACAACTTGATTCCTTCAGATCAGATCGACATGCGAACGACTTCTTGGTAGGCCTGCACGACCTTGTCGCGAACCGCGACCGCCGTTTGCAGCGTCTGCTCCGCCGACATCAGCGCTTCGACGACGCGCCGCGTGGACTCCTTGCCCTGGATCGCTGAGATCGACGCGGCCTCACCGGCCTTGAGCGTCCCGATCGCATCCGTCGTGACCTGCTTGAGCACGGAGTCGAAGCCGACCTCCCCACCCGACTGAACGGCGCCTGCCGCAGGCGCAGTCACTTGTGCTTCAATCGAGCGGGCCACCGTCTGGCCCGCGGAGATCGCGGTGGACGCAATTGCCTCTAACATCGTCAGCTCCTTAGGAGATCGATGGTCATGCCGACCATCGACCGCACCTGTTTCACGACCTGAAGATTGGCCTCATAGGATCGATTGACCTCGCGCATGTCGGCCATCTCGATCATCATGTTGACGTTGGGCAGCTTGACGTAGCCGGCCTTGTCGGCAGCCGGATGGCCCGGCTCGTATTCGACGCGGTATGGGCTGGTATCGACGCCGACTTCCTTGACTTTGACGAGCTGGCCGCCTGCGGCGCGATCCATCTCGGCATCGAAAGTCACGGTCTTGCGCTGATACGGGTCGGCACCGGCGGTGCGCCCCGTCGAATTCGCGTTCGCCAGGTTTTCCGAGACGATGCGCATCCGCGTCGACTGCGCCTCTAGTCCGGAGCTCGCGACCGCGAGCGAAGCCTGCAGGGAATCCACCATGTCAGGTCACCTCAGGCCTTCACGCCGGACAGCAGCATCCGGTTGAACGACCGCACGATCGCAGCATTCATGGAATAGTCGCGGTTGACCTCGCCGCCCTTGAGCATCTCCTGCTCCAGGCTGACGGAGTTGCCGGAGTGCACGACGTCCCAGCTGTCTTTCTTGGCGTTGGTTCGCGTATCGGTCTCGGCCGCACTCAACTGCATGTGCGATGGCGATGTCGTAGCGAGCCTGACCGGCGTGGCATCGAGGACCTTGTTGAACGGCTCGACGTCACGCGCCTTGAAACCGGGCGTGTTGACGTTGGCTACGTTCGCTGCGATCGTCGACTGGCGCAGCTCCAGCCACCGGGCCTGCGAGGAAGCAAGTTCAAACAGATAAAGCGGTCCCACGGCAGCTCCCGATCTCGTCTATGCAGACGAACATAGGAAATTAAGCTTTTCTCAAGCTTTCGTCGCAAGACGCCTCATTGAACCTTTTCGCTTCGCGGCGTCTTCTGCGATTGCAGGAAATAGATGATCTCGGCGACCGGCCGGAAGAATTCCGGAGGGATCAGCTGGTCGACCTGCACCGCCTCGTAGAGCGCGCGCGCCAGGGCCTTGTTCTCGATCACCGGAATCCTGTTCTCTTCGGCCACCGCGCGGATCTTGAGCGCGATCGCATCCATGCCCTTGGCGAGAACCATCGGCGCCGGGCTCTCGTCGCGCTGATAGCGGAGCGCCACCGCAAAGTGCGTCGGATTCGCGATCACGAGCGAAGCGCGGGATGCAGCCGCAATCATCCGCTGGCGCGAGCGGTCGCGTGCCAGCGACCGCAGCCGCGCCTTGATCAGCGGATCGCCTTCGGCCTGCTTGTGCTCGTCCTTGAGCTCCTGCCTCGTCATGCGCAACTCGCGCCGCCAGTGAAAGCGCGCCCAGCCGAGGTCGATCGCCACCAGCACGATGGTCGCGATGCAGATCGCCGAGACGATGCGCATGGCGATGGTCAAGATCATCTCCGGCAACGCCACCGGATCGGTGTACATCGCCTCGAACGCCCTCGCCTCGGATGATCGCAGCACGAAGCCGACAACAAGGCCTACCGAGACGAGCTTAAAGACGGCTTTCGCGAATTCCACGAGCCCTTGCGTCCCGAAGATCCGGCTCCAACCCTGCGCGGGCGATACCCGGGAAAAATCCGGCTGGATGCGGGCGAACACCAGCCGCGGCACGTTCTGGAGCAGCGACGCCGCCAGCCCGAACACCGCGAGAACGAGAACCGGCGGCAGCAGGAAGCGCAACGCCTCCAGCCCGACGACCGACAGGAGGTCTTTCGCGTCCGCGGCCGTGCGCAGGCGAAAGCCGTCGGGATCGTCGAGCAGAGCTTTCAGGGTCGGAACGAGCTGCTGCACGCCCTGCCCGATCAGGAACGCCTGGATCACCATCAGCGCCGCCATCGAGGCGAAGATGGAAGCCTCCCGAGATACCGGAATTCTGCCCTGCTCGAGGGCATCGCGGATCTTTTTCTCGGTCGGCTCTTCTGTTTTGCTCTCCTGATCGGATGTCTCTGCCATGCGGGTCAGCGGTCAGCGAAAGACCAGCTCATCCTCCTGGTCGGGGTTGAGCTCGATCTCGCCGCGCTCCGCCAGATCGAGTGCGAGGTCGGTGATGACACGCCGCGCCTCCAGCACGTCGCGCTGGTTCGACGGCTCGCCGATCGCCAGCTCGTGCTCGACGACGCGCCGGACGCGCGAGGCCACGGAGGACAGGATCAACTCGCGGAAATTCTTGTCCGTGCCCTTCAGCGCGACGACGATGCGGTCAGTCGGCACCTGGTCGAAGATCATGGTCCGTGCCTTCGGCGTCAGGTTGACCACGTCGTCGAACGTGAACAGCAGCTCCTTCAGCACCTCCGCCGACTTCGGACGCTTCTCTGACAGGCTCTTCAGCATGTCCTCGATGTGGCCGCGCTCCATCTTGTTGATGATGTCGGCAACCCGCGCATACGTGTCGGCGCCGAGGTTCCGGGCGAAGTTCAGCGTCAGGTCCTCATGCAGCGTCTTCTCGACGATGCGGATGGCGTCGTCGACGATCGGCTTGAGGCTCAGCACCCGCCGCATCAGCTCGTTGCGCAGGCTCGAGGGAAGCTGGCTCATGACCTTGGCGGCGCAGGCGGGCCTGACCTTGGAGAGGATCACCGCCGCGGTTTGCGGGTGCTCCTTGGACAGGTAGCTCGCGAGCGAGTTCTCCGAGACCGACGACACGCGATCCCAGACCGACCCCGAGGAATTGCCGAGCAGGTCCGACATGATCTGGGAGACCTGCTCGGCCGGCAGAACGTCGCCGAGCACAGCCTCCAGACCCCCGAGCGTGCCGAGAATATTGGCGCCCATCGAAAATTGCTGGGCGAATTCCTCGACGATGCCTTCCAGCTCCTGCGCCGTGATCGGGCGCAGCTCGGCCGCCGCCTTCGTGACGACGCGGATCTCCTGCGGCTCGAACTGCTGCAGGACGCTGGCGGCCGCCTGACGGCCCATCGCGAGCAGGAGTGCTGCGACCTTCTGCGTTCCTCCCAGCGAGGCAACGCCGCGCTGCTTGACGGAGGTTGCGATGCCCTTCGGTTCAGCCACGATCAGCCTTCACCGTGACCGCCCAGCGGCCCGACGATCTCCGTAAGCGACACGCCGAAACGAGAATTGTCTTCTTCGACGACCACGACCTCGCCGCGCGCGACGATCCGGCCGTTGACCACGACGTCGACAGGTTCGCCGACCCTGTGATCGAGCGGGACGACCGCGCCGCGGCCGAGCTTCATGAGGTTCGCGACCGGCATGGTCGCAGCGCCCAACACCACCTGCACCGTGACGGGGATACGAAGGATCGCGTCGACATTGGCGAACTTGCCGGATTCTTCGGCCGTCCGCGCCGCGATCTCCGCCAGTCGCTCCAGCGGAGAGGTGTCGATTTGCGCCTCGCCGGACGACCCCGCCCGGCTGGCAGATGACTCATGATCGAAAGTTTGCGCCATTTGGTCTTGCCTCTTGAAAACGTTCCTCCCGGGGTTCTGCTCCGGGACGATCTCCCTGCCTGCGCGCCGACATCAGGCGACGACCCCGACGTCCGCAAACCGCATTCTCACTGTTCACCCACATCGCTGCCGCCTTTCCCCGGGACAGCCTGCGACCGCCGCGCGTCCAGCGCCGTGATTGCCTCGTGAGCCTGATCGATCTTGCTGCTGAGCACGTTGGCCAGCCGACCGAGATTTGCGGTCGAGTCGTGAGCTGCCTTGATGACGGTATCGAAGGCGCCCGCCGTCTCCTGCACGATCGTCGAGAATTCGCCCTGGTAGCTGCGCAGTCGCGCCAGCTCACGATGCATCCGGGTCACCCGCATGCTGGTGAAGGCGAGCGCAATGAGCAGAACCGCATCAACGAGATAGGATATCATCGACAAACTCCCGCTTCTGATCGACGGGATCCGCTACCTGCATGGCATAATAGCCATCGAGCTGGCCGATCTGACACCAGAACAGCACCTGGTTGTTGTTCTCGAGCCTGGCAAGCGTACGCGGCGTGGCGTTGAGCTCGATGACCTGCCCGACCTGAAACTTTGCGACCTCTCCGAGGGAGAGCACGCACTCGTCCAGCACGGCGCTCAAGGTAACCTCGGTGCGCTGGACCTCGCTCTCCATTTGCCCGCGCCAGTTCGGATCGGCGGCACGGCCGTCCGAGACGACGACATGAGCGAGCTTCTGCCTGAGCGGATTGAGCGCCGAATGCGGGATGAGCAGGAACATCTGCCCGCCGCGATAGAGCGCCTGGAGCATGATGTTGGCGCAGATCGACATGTTGCCGCTGCGTCCGATCGCAAGCGAGGCCATCGCGGTCTCGACCCGCTCGAGCCTGAAGGTGACGTCCGAGGTCGCAGCGAAGGCCGACTGCAGCGACTTGGCGAAGCGCTCGAACAGCACCTGCACCACGCGGAGCTCGATGTTCGAGAAGGACCGCTCGACGTCGATCGGCGGCTCAGCACCGTCGGAGCCGAACAGCGCCTCCACCATCGTAAACACGAAATCGCGGTCGAGCACGATGAGGACGCTCGTGTCCCACTGCTCGGCATAGAGAACCGCGGCGACCGCGTTGCCCTCGTAATCCTTGACGATGTCGCCGACACGGCCGTTGCTGATGTCGTTGACCGAAAAGTAGCACGGTGTACCGGCCATCGACTGGAGACTGTCCGTGCACGATGCCGCCATGCGATCGAAGATCACATTGAGCATCGGCATGCGGTCGATGGATATGCCCGCCGCGTCGAGCAGATAGTTCGGCAGTCGCTTCTGCTGCTCGACGTCGATCCCTTCCATCATCATGCTCTGGCAGCTTTCGGTTCGGCGTCGGTCGCGACGGCCTTTGGCCCTGCGATCGTCTCGTTCTCGACCACGTCGATCGACGGACGCTCGGTGCTGGCGATCATCTTGCGGCCGTGCTCGACGGCGATTTGCGGCATCGCGCCGTTCATGAAGGCGAGCAGGGTCTGTTTGACGATGATGTAGGGCCGACAGCGCTTCTCGCGGGTCATCTTTATCTTCAGGGCGAACGGCGAGATGATGCCATAGGAGAGGAAGATGCCGGCAAACGTGCCGACCAGCGCCGCACCGATGAAGCCGCCGAGCAGCTTGGGCGACTGGTCGAGCGCGCCCATGGCCTTGATGACGCCGAGCACGGCAGCGACGATGCCAAGCGCCGGCAACGCCTCCGACACCACGACGAGGGCGTTGTAGGGCGTGAGCTTGCTCTTCACGATGGTATGGATCTCCTCGTCCATCAGCGCTTCGATCTCGTGCGTGCGAGCATTGCCCATGATGATCAGGCGCACGTAGTCGCAGATGAACTGCAAGAGCGCGGTATCGGCGAGCACGCTCGGAAACGCCTTGAAGATCTCAGAGGACGAGGGATCATCGATATGCGCCTCGACTTCGTTGCGGCCCTTGCCCCGCAATTCGCGCATCAGGGCGTGAAGGGCGCCGAGGAGATCGAGATAGTAGCGCTCCCCCGGCACCGCCCCCGTGACCGCCTGAACCGCCGCGAGCCCGGTGTCCGCCACGACCTTCCAGGGATTGGCGACGATGAAGGTGCCGGCCGCCGTACCGAAGATGATGACGAATTCCCACGGTTGCATGAGCACGGCCAGATGCCCGCCCATGGCGGCAAAGCCGCCGAGCAAGGCGGCCACCGTGATGATGATCCCCACGAAACTGCCCAACGCGCCGCTCCATCGCCAATCCCGTCGGCCATGTCTATGCGGCGACGCTTGCGCGAAGCTGGCTTCCCCGTCGTCAGCCCCGCGCAAGCTATTCGCGGCAGCTTGGGACGATGTCGCAATGGCGGCCAAAGGGGCGCGTGTCATGCTATCCACGATCGCGGACTACACGAGACTGACCACGGACATGAGCAAGTCGCTGGCTCAGGTCGAGCAGCAGCCCGACGTCAGCCGCGATACCGCCTACTACCTTGCCAATATCGGCAACGTGAAGAGCATCGACGATTTCCTGAGTAATTATAAGCTGTACTCCTACGCGATGAAGGCCTATGGCCTGGACGACATGATCTACGCCAAGGCGTTCATGCGGAAGGTGCTGACCGAGGGTATCTCGACTACGACTACCTTCGCCAACAAGCTCGCCGACACCCGCTACCGGGAATTCGCCGCAGCCTTCAATTTCGCCGCGCTCGGCAGTCAGGCGACCCAGACCACCCAGGCCACGACCGGCACAGCCAACCAGTATGCCACGCAGACGATGGAGCAGAATGCCGGCGACCAGAACGAAGGCCTGCGGCTCGCGCTCTACTTCACGCGCAAGGCCTCCTCGATCACGAGCCCCTACCAGATCCTCGCCGACAAGGCTCTGACCCAGGTGGTGCAGACCGCTGAGGGCTGGTCGTCGATGATCAGTTCGTCCGACATCGACATGCAGGCCAAGATGATCACGGACAAGATCAATCTCACCGATTTCCAGGACCCGACCAAGGTCACCAAGTTCGTGCAGCGCTTCGCGGCGATGTGGGATGCGACCCAGGCCCAGAGCGACACCTCGACCAACCCCGCGCTGGTCCTGATCACCGGCGCGTCGACATCGTCGGTCTCCTTGGATACCGACATGCTCACGACACTTCAGAATATCAAGTTCAATAGGTAAGCCATGCAATCGGCTCTCTATGTGGGATTATCGGCGCAGGTCGCGCTGGAAAAGCGCCTCCAGACGATCGCCAACAACGTCGCCAACGTCAACACATCTGGCTTTCGCACCGACGTCGTGAAATTCGAGACGGTGCTGTCCAAGGCCGGCGCCAACCCGGTGGCATTCTCCTCGCCCGGCGACAACATCATCTCGCGCGAACAGGGCAATCTCTCCGAGACAGGCAACCCGCTAGATGTCGCGGTGGTGGGCCAGGGCTGGCTGGCCTTCGCCGGCCCCAACGGAACGGTCTATACGCGCGACGGCCGCCTCCAGATTGCCCCCAATGGCAATCTTCAGACGCTGACCGGCTTTCCCGTCATTGATTCGGGCGGAGCGCAGATCACCGTCGACCCGAACGGCGGACCGCTCACCATCGCACCCGGCGGCGCGATCACCCAGGACGGCAACGAGATCGGCACACTCGGCCTGTTCAACATTCCCACTGACGCCAACCTCGATCGCTACGGCACCTCGGGCGTCGTGCCTGATCGTCCCGCGGCCGCCATCACCGACTTCACCAAGGACGGCTTCCGTCAGAATTATGTCGAGGGATCCGGCGCCAATCCGATGCTCGAGCTGACGCGGTTGATGTCGGCATCGCGCGCCTTCGATGGCACCAATTCGCTCATCGAGGGCACTGAAAGCTCGCTTGAGAACGCGATCCGCACCCTGGGCGACCCCACCAAATAGCCTTCCCTCTGAGGACTTGCCTTGAACGCTCTCCGGCAAATTGAGTGGGCGCTGCAGGAGCTGCAGCAGAGCACCCCGATTGCAAGCACCAGCGGCGCGATTTCGGAGATCGCCCCGACGCATTTTCGCGTGTCCGGCCTGTCCCGCTTCGTCAAGCTCGGCGAGCTCATCGGGGTGACCTCGGATGGCCGGCCCCAGATCGGGGAAGTGGTTCGCATCGACCGCGACGGCATCATTGCAAAACCGTTCGACCGCCAATTCGCAGCCGGGCTCGGCTCGGTCGCATTCCGAATGCCTCCGCTGTCGCTTGCACCAGATACAAGCTGGAAGGGGCGCGTCATCAACGCGCTAGGCGCGCCACTCGACGGCATGGGCGCGCTGATTCCAGGATCGCGCGCGGTCTCGGTCGAGGCGGAAGCGTCTTCGGCCATGAAGCGGGCGCGCGTCCAAAAGCCGCTGCGCACCGGCGTACGCGTGATCGATCTGTTCGCGCCGATCTGCGCCGGCCAGCGGGTTGGCATCTTTGCCGGCTCAGGTGTCGGCAAGTCGACGCTGCTCGCGATGCTGGCGCGCAGCACCGGTTTTGACACCGTGGTCCTGGCCCTGGTGGGCGAGCGCGGCCGCGAGGTGCGCGAATTCGTCGAGGATGTGCTCGGCCACGGCCGCGACCGCGCCATCACGATCGTGTCGACGGGCGACGAGAGCCCGATGATGCGACGGCTGGCGCCGAAAACCGCGATGGCGATCGCCGAATATTTCCGCGACCGCGGCGAATCGGTCCTGCTGGTGGTCGACTCGATCACCCGGTTTGCCCATGCCTGCCGTGAAGTCGCGCTCGCCGCCGGAGAGCCTGCGGTCGCGCGCGGCTACGCGCCGAGCGTCTTCACCGATCTGCCGCGCCTGCTCGAGCGGGCCGGGCCCGGAGAGGAAGGCACCGGCACGATTACCGGAATCTTTTCCGTGCTGGTCGACGGCGATGATCACAACGAGCCGGTTGCCGACACCATTCGCGGTACGCTGGATGGACACATCGTGCTCAGCCGGCACATTGCCGACCAGGCGCGCTACCCGGCCGTGGACATTCTCGCGTCCGTCTCGCGCCTTGCGCATTGCGTCTGGGATCCCGAGGAGCGCGAGCTCGTCAGCAAGCTGCGATCCATGATCGCCAAATATGAAGACACGCGCGACCTTCGCCTGATGGGCGGATATCAATCGGGACGTGATTCGGGGCTCGATCATGCCCTCGACATGGTGCCGAAGATCTATGGCGCGATGCGTCAGGATGCTTCGGCCCCGTCCAGCGCGGATGCATTTCGCGAGCTGAGAGACGTGTTGAAGGCCGGCTAGCGCTGTCGTGCGGCGAATGGGCCCTCGCGTTAAACGCATGACTCGATGCCCACGCGGGATCGTTGGAGCGGAGCGCCAACACAGCGACGACCAGAATCGCCGTGCAATGCTGGCATAGCTCGTTGCACACGATCGGCGCCGCTTCGCCTGCTTCGCCCACGCCTCAGGCAGGGACACCGCTTGGTGAGGCCGGCATGCACACCACTCCGGCGCGCGAATGTTGCATATCGCCTCTCGAATTCCGGCGAACGACGCGACAAGCAGTCAAACGAGGGTGCATGTCGTCATCTCATGCATAAGCTCTCATCACGCTGCCTCGCCGACGAACAACATTGTTCGTTTTTCACACAACTGTCGCACACATCATGCCCGTCGTCAGGCGCATGAGACGACTCACGCTCATGAATTCCCAGGCACGCGGCGGTCAAGTTGCACACTGTGGAGAACTCGCGCAGGGACGCTTCACTTGACTATACGCAGGTATATCCAAGAGCGTCTCTACTTGCTTTTCATGACAAGGTCAGTCATCGTTTTTGCGCTGGATAAGAAACGTGGGCTGACTGAGTTTGGAATGCAGGGGCTTCGGTTGAGCAAATTCGGCCAATCGTCCGACGCTGATGGCAACAGCGACTTCCGTTCAACACTGCCACATCAGACACGCCATCGACGGCGCGATCCGCGGCGACCCGCATCGCGACGGTCGGGGTAGGTCATGCCGCTGGCACGCGAAGCAGTCGAGCTGCTGATCCAGGCGGCGAGAGCTTGGTATTTCGAGGGCGACCGACACGGGTTGCGCGATCGGGAATGGATGGCGCTGCGTTTTCTCGGGCGCGCCAACAGGTTCTCGCGGACACCGTCTGCACTGGCGGGCTTCATCGGCGCGACCAGGGCCACGGCTTCACAGATCGTGAAGACGCTCGAGACCAAGTCGTACATCATCCGCAAGCCTTCGCACGAGGACAAGCGCTCGGTGGTGCTCTGCATCACCGCTCAGGGCGAAAAGTGCCTCGCGCAGCACGACCCGATCAATCCCGTCCTGAACGCGGTGACCGCGCTCGGTTCGGAGGAACGCATCCGGCTGCGCGATTCCCTGAGGGAGATCCTCAATCATCTCGACGCGGCACATCAGCGCCTCAACGCCAGCATCTGCCGGGACTGCATGTTTCTCGCCGAGCGCAGCGCGCCCAAGGGGCGCGCAGGCCCCGAGTACACCTGCCGGCTCTATCGAGCTCCCATTTCGCCCGACGAGATCGAGCTCCTCTGCGCAAGCTTCGAGCGCGCCAACGACCGGCTGAGGGCCGAAGAGCCCCCTGACAGGATACGCGTCGCGAGCGTGTAAGCCGTTGCGGTATTTGCGCCGGGCGGACCGACGATGTCATTGCAGGTGCAGCCTGGGCGGCTTTGCGCCGCTGGTATTCTCCTCGCAGGATGCTAAGCTTCCCGTCCGACCTCGGACGAGGTGCCGACGGCGGCTGTGCCGGACCGCCGGCGCAAGCGCGCAGGTAGCGGGATCAGGGGCCTGATCCAACGCCGCGCAGCGTCAGCACTTCGTCCGCGGCGCTGTCGACCACGCCTGGGGGAGAAAGTATTGCGTATGGCCTGCGGCAATGAAGTTTCGATGACGGCGCGCGATACTCGCCATTGCCCATTGTCTTCGCGGGTCGACCTCCCGGACGCAGCATCCGAGCACGCCTGGAAGGTTGACGCCGTATCTTCTTCTGGCCATCCCGGTTGATAATGGTCCCGGCTCAATGCTCATCAGCAGACGGGAGGACAGCATGGAAGGCGCCATGACCGCAGCCGCGCCGGCCTTGGTGCGCTTTTCCGGCATCCAGAAGACCTACGACGGCGAGCACCTCGTGGTGAAGAACCTAGACCTCGACATCAGGAAGGGCGAGTTCATCACCCTGCTCGGTCCGTCCGGCTCGGGCAAGACGACCACGCTGATGATGCTGGCGGGCTTCGAGGTCCCGACCCACGGCGAAATCTACCTCGCCGATCGGCCGATCAAGAACATGCCGCCGCACAAGCGCGACATCGGAATGGTGTTCCAGAACTATGCGCTGTTTCCGCACCTGACGATCGAGGAGAATGTCGCCTTCCCGCTGTCCGTCCGCAAGGTCAACAAGGCCGAGGCGCAGGAGCGCGTGCGCGCGGCGCTGCGCATGATCAAGATGGAAGCCCTGGCGCAGCGGCGTCCGGGACAATTGTCCGGCGGCCAGCAGCAGCGCGTCGCGCTGGCCCGCGCGCTGGTCTTCAACCCGCAAATCGTGCTGATGGACGAGCCGCTCGGCGCCCTGGACAAGCGCCTGCGGGAGCAGATGCAGCTGGAGATCAAGCAACTGCACGAGACGATGGGCATCACCATCGTCTACGTCACGCACGACCAGAGCGAGGCGCTCACCATGTCGGACCGTATCGCCGTGTTCAACGATGGCATCGTGCAGCAAATCGACAGGCCCGACGCGCTGTACGAGCACCCCGTGAACAGCTTCGTCGCCCACTTCGTCGGCGAAAACAACGTGCTGGCCGGCACCGTCGAGACGATCGAGCAGGGATATTGCCGCGTCGCGCTGGCCTCCGGCGGCGCCGTCATGGCCCGGGCAGTCAACGTGGCGAGCAGCGGCGCCGCCACCTCGCTGTCGGTGCGGCCGGAGCGGATCTCCATCGTGATGGACGGGGCGATCAGCGAGGGACCGAACCGCCTGCCGGCCACGGTGCAGAGCACCATCTATCTCGGTGACCACACGCTGGCCGTGCTCGAGGTCGCCGGCGAGGAGTTCATGGTCAAGCTTCAGCCGGGCGAACATCACAGCTTGAGACAGGGCGAAAGCGTGTCCATCACGTTCCGCCCCGAAGACTGCCTGGCCCTTGATCCCGTGTAATCGAGCGGTACTGCACACTTTCGAGAACGCAACTCACAACAAGCAACTCACAACAAGAAGGGAACGAAGACGATGCTGAAGCTCAAGATGGCACTGGGATTCGCCGCGACGCTGACCGCAGGCGTTGCTCTGGCAACAGTCGCGCAGGCGCGTGACCTCACCGTCGTATCGTGGGGCGGTGCGTATCAGGACGCCCAGAAGAAGGTCTATTTCGAGCCGTTTAAGAAGGCGGCCGGCGTTCCCATGAACGATGAGTCCTGGGACGGCGGCATCGGCGTGCTGCGGGCCAAGGTGCAGGGCGGCGCCGCCACCTGGGACGTCGTCCAGGTCGAGAGCGAGGAGCTCGCTGTCGGCTGCGACGAGGGCCTGTTCGAGAAGATCGACTACAGCAAGATCGGCGGCGAGGCCGCCTATCTGCCGCCGTCGGTCAATTCGTGCGGCGTCGGCGCGATCCTGTACGATTTCGTTCTCGGCTACGACAAGGACAAGCTGAAGGACGCGCCGAAGGGCTGGGCGGACTTCTTCGACACCAAGAAATATCCGGGCAAGCGCGGCCTGCGCCAGGGTCCGAAGACCACGCTGGAGATCGCCCTCATCGCTGACGGCGTCGCGCCAAAGGACGTCTACAAGGTGCTGGCCACCGACGAGGGCGTCGATCGCGCCTTCAAGAAGCTCGACACCATCAAGGGCGACATCGTGTGGTGGAAGGCTGGCGCCCAGCCGCCGCAATTGCTCGCCTCGGGCGAAGTGGCGATGACGTCGGTCTATAACGGCCGCATCGACACCGCGAACAAGAACGAGAAGAAGAACTTCGGCATGGTGTGGGATGGTGCGCTCTATACGCTCGACAGCTGGGTCATCCTGAAGGGCAGCCCGAACAAGGACGCCGCCTACAAGTTCCTGGACTTCGCCGGCAAGGCCGAGAACCAGTCCAAGCTCTCGGAGAACATCGCCTACGGCACCTCGAACAAGGACGCCGCCGGGCTGATCCAGCCGGCCGTTCTGAAGGACCTGCCGACGGCGCCGGACAACATGAAGAATGCGGTCGAGATCAACGTCGCGTTCTGGCTCGAGAACATCGACCGCCTGACCGAGCGCTTCAACAAGTGGGCGGCGAAATAACGCGCCCGCCAGGCTGGAAGCCATGACCGAAGCGTTCCTGACCAGCGCCGATGCGCCGACCGACGTGCCGCTCAAGCGCCGCCTCAAGCGGGCGGAGCGGACGCGCCAGGTCAAGGCATTGGCGCTGGTCCTGCCGCTTCTGGCATTCCTGCTCTTCACCTTCTTGGGGCCGATCGCCGGCATGCTCTGGCATGCCGTCGATGACTGGGAAGTACGCAAGGTGCTGCCGCACACCGTTGCGGCGCTGGCCGACTGGGACGGCAAGGACCTGCCGGACGAAAAGGCCTATGCAGCGCTGGCCGACGACATCCTGGCGGCGCGCACCGCCGGGACTCTCGCTATCGCGGCCAAGCGGCTCAACTACGCGGTCAACGGCTTCCGCACCATCCTCACCAGCACGGCGCGCAATCTGAAGGCCCCGCCTGAGCCCGGCACGGCCAAGGAGACGCTGGGCAAGATCAATCCGGCCTGGCGCGAACGCGCCACCTGGGCGGCGATCAGGGGCGCCAGCGGCCCGGTGACCGCCTTCTACCTGCTGGCGGCGCTCGACCTGACGCGAAACGTGGACGGCGCGATCGTCGCCGCCCCGCCCGACCAGGCCATCTATCGCGACGTCTTCGTCCGCACCTTCACGATCAGCTTCAGCGTCACGGTGCTGTGCCTGATCCTGGGCTTCCCGGTCGCCTACCTCTTGGCGACACTGCCGGCCGGACGCTCGAATCTCCTGATGATCTTCGTGCTGCTGCCGTTCTGGACCTCGCTCCTGGTGCGCACCTGTGCCTGGATCGTGCTGTTGCAGAGCAATGGCGTGGTGAACGACTCGTTGCGCTTTCTCGGTATCATCGATGCACCGATGCGGCTGATCTACAATCGCTTCGGCGTCTATGTGGCGATGACCCACGTGCTGCTGCCTTTCATGATCCTGCCACTCTACAGCAGCATGAAGGCGATCTCGCCGGCCTATATGCGGGCCGCCGCCTCGCTCGGCGCGCCGCCGCTCACCGCCTTCCTGCGGATCTACCTGCCTCAGACCCTGCCCGGCATCGCAGCCGGAAGCCTGCTCGTCTTCATCCTGGCGCTCGGCTACTACATCACGCCCGCACTCGTCGGCGGCGGCGCCGACCAGATGATGAGCTACTTCATCGCCCTCTACACGACCGAAACCGCCAATTGGGGTCTCGCCTCGGCCCTGGGCGCGCTGCTGCTGGCTGCAACACTGCTGCTCGGCGTCCTCTATGGAAAGCTAGTGCAAGGACAGCAGGTCACGGGAGGAATGAAGAATTGAGCGGCGATGCTTCCCTCCGCACGTCCAGCCAGCGCATCGCGTGGGGCGCGACCATCGTCATTGCCACGCTGGTCTTCATCTTCCTGATGGCGCCGATCCTCGCGATCATGCCGCTGTCCTTCAGCTCTGGCGCCTATCTCACCTATCCGCTGCCCGGCTTCTCGCTGCGCTGGTACGACGAGTTCATCCATTCCGCGCGCTGGATGACGTCGCTGAAGAACAGCATGATCATCGGCGTCGCCTCGACGGCGCTGTCGGTCGTGCTCGGCACGCTGGCCGCGCTCGGGCTGGCACAGTGGAAGAGCAAGTTGAAGCCGCTGGTGCTGGCAATCGTGCTGTCGCCGGTCGTGGTGCCCGGCGTCATCACCGCGGTCGGCCTCTACTTCTTCTTTGCGCCGATCGGGCTGACCGGCAGCTATCTCGGCCTGATCCTCGCCCACACCGCGCTGGCGACGCCGTTCGTGGTGATCACGGTGGGCGCGACGCTGCAAAGCTTCGACATGAACCTGGCGCGCGCCGCGGCGTCCCTCGGCGCCCCGCCGCTCTACGCCTTCCGCCGCGTGATCCTGCCGCTGATCCTGCCGGGTCTGGCATCCGGCGCATTGTTCGCCTTCGCCACCAGCTTCGACGAGGTGGTGATCGTGCTGTTCATGGCCGGTCCCGAGCAGCGCACCCTGCCCCGCGAAATGTTCAGCGGCATCCGCGAGAACATCAGCCCGACCATCACGGCGGCGGCGGTGATCCTGACCACCGTCTCGGTCATCCTGCTCGCGACCATGGAAGGCCTGCGCCGGCGCAATGAGCGGCTGAAGGGCAACAGCGCCTGAGGCGCGCTAGCCGCGCTGCCAAAACCAAAACATCGAAAACAACCCCATGCAAAGTAGCCGATGGCGGCTGGATAATTTCCGATTTAACGAAATCATTTGACGCGTCGGGCAAATCAGTAGCATGATGCCATCATCGGGCCGTGGGATGCCGACCTCTCCGCGACGGGGAAATCGTAGCCCGGATGAAGCGCAGCGAAATCCGGGAATCACACCCGTGGAGCTGACCCCGGATTACGCTGCGCTCCATCCGGGCTACGGCACTAGCGCAGACCTGCCTTCACCCGTGATACGCGAACAGCTCGACCGGCTCGTTGAAGCCGCGGATCGGTTGCTCGCCGACGCGTTCGAGCTCGACTTCGCCCTTCACGAGATCGGCGAAGGCGCGCGAGAGCAGCACGGTTCGCCCCAACTGCTTGGTGAGAGTTTCGAGACGCGAGGCCATGTTGACGGCGGGGCCGATGACAGTGAAGTCGAGCCGGGAGCGCGAGCCGATATTGCCGTACATGACGTCGCCGACATGAGCACCGATCCCGTAATGCAGCGGCGCACGGCCGGTGACGCTATTGTTTTCGTTCAGCACCGCCATGGCTTGCCGGGCCTCGCTCACGGCCCGCAGCAGATTGGCGCCAGCCGAGGGCTGGCTGAGCGGAAAGATGGCGAGCAGGCCGTCGCCGATGAATTTCAGGATCTCCCCGCCATGCCGCACGATCGGCTCGGACATCGCGTCAAAATAGTCGTTGAGGAGATCGATGACGTCGTCGCGCGGCCAGTTGTCGGAGATGCGGGTGAAATCGCGCAAGTCGCAGATCAGGATCGCGGCGCGCACCGTCGTGCCGCTGCCGCGCCTGGTGGCACCGGCGAGAATGAGTTCGCCGGCATGCGAGCCGACATAGGTCTCGAGCAGGGTCCGCGCCAGCCGGTTCTTGACCCGGATTTCGCTGACGAGCGCCAGGACCGGCAGCAGTCTCCTCAAGGCCGCGATATGCGCGTCGTCGAAACCACTGGGACGGTCGGTTGCGAAGGTGACGAGGTGCT
Organism: Bradyrhizobium sp. UFLA05-109; assembly: GCF_054185165.1. Classification (NCBI taxonomy): domain Bacteria; kingdom Pseudomonadati; phylum Pseudomonadota; class Alphaproteobacteria; order Hyphomicrobiales; family Nitrobacteraceae; genus Bradyrhizobium; species Bradyrhizobium sp. UFLA05-109. The sequence continues at coordinate 56,504 of NZ_JBBIAR010000048.1, forward strand.
GCTTGCCGAGCGTATGGTAGAGCGGCCACGCCACATAGTCGGTCAGGCCCTTCGCCCGCATTTCGTCGTAGACGGCGTGCTTGCGCCGCTCTGATGGATCCCGTTCGAGATGCTCGCGCACCTCGGTTGCACCGTCATAAATTTCATTGGCGGGACTGCCGATGAATTCGGACCGCCCGCGCACATCGTAATCGACCCGCGAGATCTCGGCCCCTGGCATCCCGTCGGCCCACATCATCCGCGCGCCGAGCCATTGCGGATGGTTGATCACGACATGAAGCGTCGCCCGCGCGACCGGAATGCCCGACTGCTGGAGGCGAATGCACATCTCGGCAAAGATATTGTCGATGAAGCGCTGGTCGCGGGTGTCGTTGGTCAGCCAGTGCAGGACGTCGCGCTCAGGCTGCGCGGTGACGGGATCGACGTTGGGCGGCGCGTTCATGGCTTGCTCCGGGGCGAGGACCGGGTCGACGGCAGGAGGATATGTCGTGTCTCGGAGCGGTGGCGTCAACCGTTTGTGCGCATCGCAACGATAACAACGCGGAGGGGGCCAAGGGGGCAGCGCAAGGCGCCGCCCGATGGCGGGCTCCGCGAAAACGCGGGCACACGCGCGAGCCGACACAGTTATCCCGGATTGCGTTTGGCTGCATCCGGATTTTGGGTTTCGGCAGCCTTCGCCAATCCCAGGTCGGCAAGGATCGCTGGTTCCTGCGCCGCCTTTCGCCATTGCGCCGGGGTGATGCCCATGTGGCTCTTGAAGGCGCGCTGGAATGCAGCCTCGGATTGATATCCTACCATTTCCGCAACGGCGCCGGTCGAAATCGAGGATTTCCTCAATTCGTTCGCCGCGCGCGTCATACGGATGTCCGTCAGTAGATCGCTTGCCGACCATCCCAGTTTCTCCTGGAATTGACGGGCGAGCGTGGCACGCGACATGTTGCACAGGCGCGCAAGCTCGGGCAGCGACCACGCGCGCGCGGGCTCGTTGAACAGAGCGGCCACGGCCGGAGCCAGGCGAGCATGACCAGCCAGCGCGAGGAGACCTCGCGGTGCATCTTCGGTTTCGCTCGCAAGCCGCAGCACGAGCGCAAACATAGCCGTCGAAAGCGCGTTGAGCATTGCACGGCCACCCAGGTGATCGTCTGCCGACTCGCTGCGCATCAGAGCAACGAGACCGGCAAGCTGCGCGCCAGTGTCCGTTCGCACCTTTCGAGCGCCGGCGTGCACGACCAGGCGTGGCGGGAGATAGCTGCGCAAAAGCCGGTCGTGTGGAGGCGTGATCGCGAAATGTCCGCAGAGCAGGTCGAGCCGCTCGCCTCTGCCTGCGTTTTCACTGATCACCAGATTGAGCTCTCGGCGATTTCGTGCCGGCTTCGGCCGCGCGCTGCTCCCGTCGTGCATCACGTGGCGCGGATTGCCAGGAAGCAGCAGGATGTCGCCCGTTTCCAGGCGAAGCGGCCGCCCGCCCGCTGGATCTTCGAGCAGCGCCGAACCGCCGACAACGGCGTGATAGGGGATTTCGTTCGCCTCGCCCGGCCCCTGATCGATGCGCCATGGCGCACCGTAGGCGCAGCGCAGGTCCAGGCGACCGCGCACCGGCATCATCTCGAATAGCCGGCTAAGCCAATCCACGACGACCTCTCAGCAATGAATGAGACGATTGAGCATATATGCGAGTTACTGAGACATTCAACGTCTCAGCTCACGATCATATTGTCACTCCGTAATCGTTCACCAACACAACGAAGGAGTGCCACCCATGTCTCGTCTTTCCGTCCCCAACCTCGAAACCGTCGTCGGCCCGTCCGGTCAGGTCTATGCCCAGATCAAGAAGGCCATCGGCAGCGTGCCAAACACGTTTGCGGCCATTGCCGCCCACGGTCCCGCTGCGCTCAAGTCGGTGCTCGCCGCCGACGCCGTGCTCGCTGCGGGCAGCCTGACGAAGCGCGATCAGGAAGTGATCAAGCTCGTCATCAGCACGGCGGGCGGCTGCGACTATTGCGTCGCCGCCCACACCTATCTCGCCAAGCTCGCTGGTGTGAAGCCGGAGGAACTCAGGCAGATCCGCGAGGGCCAGCCCACCGGCGATGCCAAGCGTGACGCACTGGTCGGCTTCGTGCGCAAGCTCGCTCGGTCCAGCGGTACCGTCAGTGACGAGGACTTCGCCGCGATCAAGGCCGCCGGCTACAGCGACGCTCAACTGGTCGAGATCAGCCTCGCTTTCGCGACCACCGTTTTCACCAACGTGTTCAACCGCATCAACGACACCGAGATCGACTTCCCCGCAGTCGCATGAAGCGACCATGCAGTCAGATCTTCAATGAAGGAATCACGATCATGACCACGCTTGCCAAGACCACTCAAGAGACCACTCAAGAGACCACTCAAAAGGCCGCTCAAAATCCCGTTGTCCGCGCGCTGCACAAATCCGGCCTGCTCGCCGACGACCTCGACTACCATGTCATCCGGGCCTCGATGGTGATCATGTTCTTCTTCTTCGGATATCAGAAATGGTTTCCGTACGAGTTCGAACGCCTGGTCCCTTTCATCAGCAACGGGCCGCTGATCTGGTGGCTGTATCCGGTGTTCGGCCACGCCGGCGCCAGCTATTTCCTGGGCGTTTCCGAGTGGACGTTCGGGTCCCTGCTGCTGGCGGGTTTCTGGGACAAGCGGCTGGGCATTATCGGCGCCCTGGGCGCAACCGGCACGTTCATTGCGACGGTCACCATCATTCCGTTCATGCCGGAAGGCTGGGACGTCGCCGCAGGAGGCTTCCCTGCGATGACGGGCAACGTGCCCTTCCTGATGAAGGATGTCGTTCTGCTCGCCGTCTCGCTCTACCTCCTGAGGCAGGATGTGGTTCGCCTGACGCGGCAATAGGGTAGCACTCTGCTGATGGCGATGCGTCGCCGGCGAGCTTCCCACTCGCCGGCGATTGCGCGTCTTCGCGCCATGCCGAACCGGCGTGACGAGGAAAGCAACGGCCTCCGCTGGGAGGAGGACGATCTGGATCGACGGTCCACCTTTGGACGGTCACAGTCCCGTCATCTCCGCTTCGCTGATCGTTGCTCTGGTCGCCGGCGCTAAATTTGGGGGCTCGAGATGCATTTGTTCAAGACGTTGTCGTCCGACCGCAGGTCGATCCTGAAGGGGCTCGCGGTCACGGCGGTTGCGCCGCTGGCGGCACCAGTGATGGCGGCGGAGGGATTGCCGAAGGCGCCGACGGGGCCGGCGGCTGCGATCGCCACCGACAAGGCCTATTGGGACGCGGTGCGCGGCCTCTATGCCGTGACACCCGAAATCGTCAACCTGGAGAATGGCTATTGGGGTGTCATGCCCGAGCCCGTCCGGCGCGAGTTCATTCGCCAGACCGACATGGTCAACTCCCAGAATTCCTATTATGCGCGGCAGCGCTTTGGTGCCGATTTCGAGGCCGTGCGCATCAAGGTGGCGGAAGCCGTCGGCGCGGCACCCGAGGAGATTGCGCTGACGCGTGGCGCGACCGAGGCGCTGCAGCTCCTGATCGGCGGCTATAACGGGCTGAAGGCGGGTGACACCGTGCTCTATGCCGATCTCGACTATGATTCGATGCAGTATGCGATGAACGCGCTGAAGGCGCGGCGCGGCGTCGACGTCGTCAAGTTCGACGTGCCGGAGCCGGCGACCCGGCAAGCCGTGCTGGACGCCTACACAAAAACGATCGAAGCCAATCCGAAGACGAAGCTCCTGCTTCTCACCCATGTCAGCCACCGCACCGGCCTTGTGATGCCGATCGCCGAGATCGCGCGGATGGCGAAAGCCAAGGGGATCGACACCATCGTCGATGCCGCGCACTCCTGGGGACAGCTCGACTTCAAAGTGGCCGAGCTCGAGTCTGATTTCGTCGGCTTCAACCTGCACAAATGGATCGGCGCGCCGCTCGGCGTCGGCTTCCTCTACATCAAGAAGGACCGTATCGCCGACATCGATCGCGACATGGGCGACGAGGACTATCAAGCAACCGACATCCGCTCGCGCGTGCACACCGGCACCATCAATTTTGCGACCGTGCTGACGGTGCCGGCGGCGGTCGCGCTGCATCAGGAGATCGGCGCCCCGGCCAAGCAGGCCCGCTTGCGCCACTTGCGCGACTACTGGGTGAGTCGCGCCCGCGCGTTCAGGGATATCGAGATCCTCACGCCGGACGAAGCCGGCTCCTACGGCGCCATCACCTCCTTCCGTCTCGCCGGCAAGACCAGCAAAGCCGACAACGACGCCGTCGTGGCCAAGCTCAGGGACGGCTTCAAGGTACATACCGTGCGCCGCGCGGGCGTCGCCAAGGGCCAATGCGTCCGCGTGACGCCGGCGCTCTACACCACGGAGGCCGATCTCGATCGCCTGGTCGAGGCGCTCGCCGTCATCACGGGCACGAAGGCGGGCTAAGGCCCGCAATCAGGCTTCGGGAACCTGAACAAGCATTCAACAAAGTTTCTGCTGCGTTCCTGCAACGGCCGATGCCGGTGGTCGTTGACCGCTGCACGAACGATGCAAAGGAGGAACCGATGAGAAAGCTCACTTACGCGCTTGCAGCGGCAGCGACGCTTGCAATCAGTGCCCCGACCATCGCCAATGCAGCCGGCTTCGGGGTTTATGTTGGCGGCGACCGAGATTATTACGGCGACCGCTATGATGGTCCGCGTGTGCGCTTCTACGATCACGACCGCGGTTGGCATCATGGCTGGTACCATCATGACCATGACTACGACCGCGGCGTGATAATCCGTCGTCATTACTGGGATGACTAACGCAGACCCGGCATCGGCGAACAAGGAAGGCCTCGCTTCGGCGAGGCCTTTTTTGTCTTGCGTGGCTTGGCCAAAACTTCGCGGGCGCAGCCCGAACGAGATTTCAGCTGACCGATACCAGCCCCCCGTCGGGCGTCACCATCGAAGCCCTCGTGCGCGGCAGGACGAAGTGGATGATCGCGGTTGCGATCAGGTAAACGCTGGCACAGGCAAAGAACACGAAGGTGTAGTTGTTTCCCGTTGCGTCGAGCACGCGGCCGATGGCCGCGGCGGAAAAGGCTCCCGCCAGGGAACTGATGCCGCCTCCGAGCCCGACCGCAGAAGCGACCGCTCCGCGCGGCATGGTGTCAGATACCAGTGTGAACAGATTGGCGGAAAAGCCCTGGTGAGCCGCCATCGCGATGCCGATCAAGATGACCGCGGCCCACATGCTGTCCAACTGCGGCGCGAGAAACACCGGCACTGTGCAGGCCGCGCAGACCAACAAGGTGATCTTGCGGGCGGTGAACACTTCCGTGCCGCGCTTGATCAGCGTCGACGAGATCCAGCCGCCCGCGATCGAGCCGACATCGGTGAGCAGGTAGATCACCACGAGTGGCAAGCCCACCGCCATCAGTGACACGTGAAACTTGCTGTTGAGGAAGGACGGAACCCAGTTGTTGTAAAACCACCAGGCGGGGTTCGTGAGCACACCACCAACGATGTAAACCCAGGTGCCGGGATAGGCCAGCAACTTTGCCCAGGGGACCTTTTCCGTCGCGACTTCGGGATCGCTGTTGATATAGGCCAGCTCGCTCGGCGACACGCGGGGATGTTCGGCCGGGCTGCGGTAGGCGATCAGCCAATACACGACCCAGATCAGACCCAGCGCGCCGGTCACGTAGAAGGCTGCCTGCCAGCCGGACAGGCTCACGACCAGCGCACCGATCAGCGGCGCCAGCATCGCGCCGACATTGCTGCCGCTGTTGAAGATGCCGGTAGCCAAGGCACGGTCCCGCACCGGAAACCACGTGGCAATCGTCTTGATGCACGTCGGGAAGTTGCCACCTTCACCGAGACCAAGCACGAGGCGCGCGACCATGAAACCTGCGACGGACGCGACCATACCGTGCGCCATGGACGCGAGGCACCACAGGATCGCGGCAACGGCAAGACCGAGGCGAATTCCAATCTTGTCGGTCAGCCACCCCATGCCGGCGTAGCCGATCGCATAGGCGAACGAAAACCAGAAGATGATGTTGCCGAAATCTGTTTCGCTGAAATGCAGGTCGTTCTGAATCGTCGGCTTGAGCACGCCGAGGATGTTGCGATCCATATAGTTGATCGTGGTCACGACGAACAACAAGGCGCAGATGACCCACCGGTAGCGCGTGGACGCCTTGGTGAACGCCTGCAGGTTCGACTCGCGCATCATATCCTCCCTTGAGCTGGCACCTCGGCGCCTCCGGCATGGCCACGGTTTTCCGCGGTTCGTTCCGCCATCGCCCGAATCTAGAAGACATCCCGAATGCGATCGACCTGCTAGTGAGCATCGATCAATTCAATTTCGACATTGAATGAGGCAATGGAACCTGGGCATTGCAAGACCAATGAAGGGCGCTGAGCCCAGAACGCGGTCAATACCAGGTAGTTCCGCAGCCAATCTACAAAGATAATCTTTACAGTTTACCTTCGCATATGCTACTCGGATCCGACATGAGCAATTCACCAGGCAAGAACGCGCCGGCCCGTACATCCGCGCTCGCCGAAGACCTTCGGTTGTTGATCGGAACATTGAAGCGCCGGCTTCGCGAGCAGGGCCAGCGGGAGGACCTCCCCCCTTCCCAGGTCGCGGTCCTGCTTCGTCTCGAAAAGCACGGTCCGGCAACCGTCTCCAGCCTTGCGCGATCGGAGGGGATGCGTCCGCAGTCGATGAGCGCGGCGATCGCGGCGCTGGAGACTATCGGCATGGTTCGCGGCGCGCCCGATCCCGATGACGGCCGGCAAACCATCATGTCCCTCACCGAGGCCTGCCGCGAGCGGCTGCGCACCGGCCGGGCCGCGCGGCAGGACTGGTTGTCGCGCACCATCGCGGCGCGGCTGTCACCGCGCGAGCAGCAGGAACTGGCCGCCGCGGTCGGCTTGTTGAAACGGCTCGTCGAGGATTGAAAAGGATCAACGCGCATGAACTGGCTTGACCTCGTCGTGTACTTTTTCGGCGGCGCCTTCCTCACCAACGCCATTCCCCATGTCGTCGCCGGCATGATGGGAGAGCCGTTCCAGACACCCTTCGCAAAGCCACCGGGCGAGGGTCTATCCACGTCGACCGTCAACATCCTGTGGGGCTTCTTCAACCTCCTGGTCGGGTATCTCCTCGTCTGCCGCGTCGGTGATTTCGCACTGAGGAGCACGAGCGACGTCGCCGCGCTTGGCCTCGGCGGACTCCTGATCGGCCTGTTCCTGGCGCGGCGGTTCGGACGGTTTCACGGCGGCAACGAACCTCAGCGCACATGAGACGCGTGTTTCGATCGTTACGGAGCTTCAACTACCGGGTCTGGGCAGCCGGCGCGCTGGTGTCCAACATCGGAACATGGATGCAGCGCGCCGCCCAGGATTGGCTCGTTCTTACCCAGCTCACGCATCATAGTGCGTCTGCTGTCGGCGTCGTGATGGCGCTGCAGTTCGGACCGCAACTTTTGCTGATGCCGTGGTCCGGCTTTGCCGCGGATCATTTCAACCAGCGCAAGCTTCTGATGGCCACCCAGGCGACGATGGGCGCGCTGGCACTCGTGCTCGGCGTTCTCACGGTCACCGGACTGGTGCAGCTCTGGCATGTCTACACCTTCGCCTTCCTGTTCGGCTGCAGTGCAGCGCTCGATGCCCCGGTACGCCAGACCTTCGTGGCCGAGCTGGTGGGCGATGCTGATCTGTCGAACGCGATCGCGCTGAACTCCACCTCGTTCAACGCCGCACGCATGGTCGGGCCCGCGGTCGCCGGCCTCGTCATCGCCTCCGTCGGTACCGGCTGGGCGTTCCTGTTCAATGGCGCGTCGTTCATGGCGGTGCTGACGTCGCTGTCCTTGCTGCGCACATCGGAGCTTCGCCCCAATGCGCGCGCCCACCGCACCAAGGGCAGCGTCCTACAGGGGTTTCACTATGTCTGGTCCCGCTCCGAGCTCAGGGCAACCCTGATCATGCTGTTCTTGATCGGAACCTTCGGGCTCAACTTCCCGATCTTCATCTCGACCATGGCCGTCGGCGTCTTCCATACCGATGCACGCGGATTTGGCCTGCTGTCCTCGATGATGGCGATCGGGACGATGTCGGGAGCGCTGCTCGCCGCAAGCCGCGAGCGGCCGCGCTTCAATTCGCTGCTGCTGGGTGCTGCGATCTTTGGCCTCGGCTGTACGCTGGCCGCGCTGGCGCCGGGTTACTGGCTGTTCGCCGGCGCGCTGGTCGTGATCGGCGTGGCTGCGCTGACCGTCATGAACACGTCGAACGCGCTGATGCAGCTCTCGACAGAGCCGGCGATGCGCGGACGCGTGATGGCGCTAAGGCTCGGTGTCGCGCTGGGCGGCACGCCCATCGGCGCACCGATCGTCGGATGGGTCGCCGATCACCTTGGCCCGCGATGGGCGCTTGGCGTCGGCGCGACCGCGGGCTTTGCAGCGGCAATCGTCGCGATCGGCGTGTTTTATCATCGCTCGCAAGAGAGCGAGCTCAATCTGCGGCAACAGCGGTGATGACGACACCAGCCCGACGGGGTTAGCCCACGGGCTGAGTACTCAGGCAAATCGACGCGCCGCGTCCGCTACACTGGATCGAACGCGCGGATCGGGGGCAGGTTGCCGGTGAAGCGCTCCACCTCGACGGTCGTGAGCTGGCCGGTGCAGCCTTGCGCAAAGGACGAGGTGCCGATGTCGCGGGTGAGCACGTTCGGATTGCCGTGAACGCAAAGCGGCGCTTCATCCTCCGGATCCATCGGATCGTACCACGCGCCGGTCGGCAGCTGGACTACACCGGGCGCGATGCCGTCGGTGACATGCACCGCAGCAAGGCAGGCGCCGCGTTCGTTGAACAGGCGGATGATGTCGCCATCCTTGATCCCGCGAGCATCGGCGTCGCGCGGATTCATGCGCGCGACCTCGCGGCCGCGATGTTTTGCTGCAACCGAATGGCCGCCGAAGTCGAGCTGACTGTGCAGGCGCGTCACCGGCTGGTTGGCGACGAGGAAACACGGCGAGCCTGGCTTCGGCACGTCGGTCTTCTCGAGCCAGACCGGATGGCCCGGACAATCCGCATCGCCATGGCCGGCGATCCTTTGCGAAAAAATCTCGATGCGGCCGCTCGGCGTCGGTAGAGCGTGATTGACGGGATCCTCGCGGAAGCGGCGCAGCCTGCCGCCGTCGTCGGGCTGTTGCGGCACGACGAGGCTGCCGCGCTCCCAGAACTCTTCGAAGCTCGGCGCTTCCAGGCCGCGCCTGGCAAGCGACGCGCGGGTCGGCTCATAGAAGTGTTGCAGCCACTGCCGAGACGTGCGGCCTTCGGTGAAGGGTTCGCGCACGCCGAGGCGATCGGCAAGATCGGCAAATATCTCATAGTCGTCACGCGCAAGCCCAAACGGCTCGGCGATCCTGTGCATGGCGACCATCAAGGGATCGTTGGCCGAGTAGCCGATGTCGTCGCGCTCGAGCGTCATCGTCGAGGGGAGCACGATGTCGGCGTGCCGGGCCGTCGCGGTCCAGGCGAGCTCGTGCACGACCAGCGTGTCCACTTTCGCAAAAGCCTTGCGCAGGCGGTTGATGTCCTGGTGGTGATGGAAGGGATTGCCGCCGGCCCAATAGACGAGCCGGATATCCGGATAAGTGCGCGTTTCGCCATTGTAGCGATAATAGGTCGTGCCGGGATTGAGCAGCATGTCGGCGATGCGCGCCACCGGAATGAAATCGGCGACACCGTTGCGGCCCTGCCCCAGCGTCGGCCCCGGCACGTCGTTGACGCGGCGGCCGTAATAGCCGATCGCCCCTAGCGAATAGGCGTAGCCAGCGCCGGGAAGACCGATCTGCCCGAGCGCTGCCGCCAGCACCATGCCCATCCACACCGGCTGCTCGCCATGCTCGGCGCGCTGGAGCGAATGCGAAACGGTGATGAGCGCCCTTTTGCCGGCCAGGCGATGCGCCAGCTTGCGGATCGTCGGCGCATCGACGCCGCAGATCGCGGCGGCCCATTCCGCGCTCTTGGCTCGCCCGTCGCTCTCGCCGGCCAGATAGCGCAAAAAGACCGGCCAGCCTTCGGTGTAGCGATCGAGGAAAGCCTGATCGTGCAGGCCCTCGGCCACCAGCGTGTGGACGATGCCGAGCATCAGCGCGGTGTCGGTCCCGGGCACGCAGGTCATCCATTCGGCACCCGCCTCCACCGGCAGATCGTCACGCAGCGGGCTGACCAGGATGAACTCGCAGCCGCGCCGGCGCGCGGCACTCATGGCGCCGCGCTCGACGTGCTTGCTGATCGAGCCGCCCGCCACCATGGAGTTCTTCAGCGCCATGCCGCCGAACGCCAGCACGATTTCGGTCTCGGTCGCGATCTGCTCCCAAGTGACGTTGCGCCTCGTGATGTCTTCGTAGCCCGCCAAAATCTGCGGCAGCAGCACCGAGGATGCGCCCGAGGAATAGCTGTTGACCGACCGCACATAGCCGCCCATCGCGATGTTGAGGAAGCGATGCACCTGGCTCTGGGCGTGATGGAAGCGGCCCGCACTCGCCCAGCCATAGGAGCCGCCGAACACAGCCGACGGACCGCGCGTGTCGCGGATGCGCGTCAGCTCGTCCCCCAGGAGGTCGAGCGCCTTCTCCCAGCTGACGGAAACGAACTCGTCGCGGCCGCGGCGACCATCGGGGCCGGGCCCACGCTCGAGCCAGCCGCGGCGGATCGCGGGCTGGGCGATGCGCGCCTGGTGGCGCAGCGCGCCGGGAAAATTGTCGATGATGCCGCTCGGATCTGGATCCCCCGCATAATGCCTGACTTCCAACCCGGCCTCACTGTTGCGCGCCGAGAACACACCCCAGTGCGAAGTGTGCGGCTTGAAGCCCTCCGACAGGTCGAGGCCGGGATCGGGGAAGCCAATCATATCATCCATCGCGTGGTCCTGTCGCGGAGCGCTGTTCGTCCGCTGCTGTCGCAATCGTCCTGGCAGTATAGTGATCCGTTCCGCCAGGGGGCAACGCATTACCGGCGTCAGAAATGCACAAGTGGTAGCCGCATCGCGCAGGTCGCACGGACCACGGCCTTTGATGCTTCGGCCGTGGTCCTCGGTTCACCGGGTGCCGGCCGACACAGCCGAGCACATTCCCGCCGGTTATGGTCTCCTGAAAACTTGCAATTGGACGCAGGTTTGACCCGCGAGTTATTCCCACCGCGAAGCACGACTCCAAATCCGTGATGGCACCGATCCATCGCCGAATGCTTCGACAGGGAGAAAACACGTGTCATCTCACGCGCACGCGGAGGGAAGCGAGCACGCGCCTCGATCGCTGGAGGCCACGCTCAGGACGGTCGGCGTTCCCCTCGCCATCGTGATCGCGGCCGCCATCTGGTTCAGCCCCACGCCGGAATCGCTGTCCTTGCAGGGACACAAGGCGCTTGCGCTCTTTGGCGGCATTTTCGTTCTTTACCTCACCGAGGCGATGCCGTTGGCCATCGCCAGCCTGATGGTCGTACCGCTCGCGGTCCTGACCGGAACGGCTAGCCTCAAGACGGCACTTGACGGCTTCTCCGCCTCGCCCGTGTATCTCATCGTCGGCGCCTTCATCCTCGCGACCGCCATGGTGAAGACCCGGCTTGCGGAGCGCATCACTTACGTCATTCTGGCGCGGTTCGGCAGCGCGCCGACACAGATCACGCTCGGCGTGACGCTCGTCAATATCGCGCTTGCGTTTCTCGTTCCGTCATCGACGGCACGCACGGCGATCCTGCTGCCAGAGTGCCTCAGCATCCTGACGATCTTCGGAGCAGGTGCGCGTTCGCCGTTCGCGATCAATTTGCTTCTCACTCTGACGATGACGAACGCGACGATCGGCGCCGGCGTGCTGACAGCGACGGTGCCAAACCCCGTGACGGTCGAGTTCGTCGCGAAGACCAGCGGTCATACGATCACCTATGCCGAATGGCTGATCTACGGATTCCCGCCGGCGCTGGTCATGACCATGTTCACCTGGTGGTTCATCCAGCGCGTCTTTCCGCCCGAGTTCAAGGCCGGTCATGAGCAGGCCGACGCGCGGATTTCGCAGAATCTCGCTGCGATGGGGAGGATGTCTTCCGCCGAATGGCGTGCCTTGGGCGTGTTCGTCCTCGTGACCTGTCTGTGGGCGACGCAGGGCCTGACCGGGCTCGACACGACGGTCGTCTGCCTGATGGGGGCCTGTCTGCTGTTTCTTCCCCGCTTCGGCGTGATCGACTGGAACGATGCCAACAAGGGCGTTTCCTGGCAGGTGCTGCTCATCGCGGGTGGCGGCGTTTCGCTCGGCGATATCCTTCTGAAGACGGGCGCCGCCAGCTGGCTGGCCAGTTCGATCTTCCACGCGCTCGGCCTGGCCGGTGCGTCGACACTCGTCGTCATCGTGGTCGTGATGTTCATCGTGCAATTCATGCACGTGACGTTCGTCGGCACGACCGCCATGGCGACAGCTCTGCTGCCGATCATCCTGGCGATGGCCGGAACGGCCGGTGTCAATCCGGTCGCGCTGGCACTGCCGGCCGGCATGATCATCGGCGGTTACCCGCTCCTCATGTTCTACAACACGCTACCAAGCATCCTCGTCTATGGAACGGGCCGATTGCGGGTCGAGGATTTCCCGAAAGTAGGTGTCGTCGTCTGCATCGTCGCCTGCCTTCTCTACGCCCTGTGCGCCGCGACCTGGTGGCACTGGCTTGGCCTGGTCTGATCTCTCGAGCATCAATTCACATATCCGGAGCACAACACATGACATTGCCACTCGCCGGCATTCGCGTCCTCGATCTCTCAAACGTGCTCGCCGGTCCGTTCTGCGGCTATCAACTTGCACGCCTCGGCGCCGAGGTCATCAAGATCGAAAATCCAAAGGGCGGCGATCTTGCGCGCCGACTCGGCGCTGATCCCGCGATGGCCAAGAACCTGATGGGGTTGTCGTTCGTCGCAGTCAACGCGGACAAGCAATCCGTCGCCATCGATTTCAAGGCCGATGAAGGCAAGGAGATCTTCCTCCGCCTCGTCGAAACGGCCGACGTCGTGCTTGAGAATTTTCGCCCGAAGGTCATGGAACGGCTGGGGCTCGGCTATGAGGTGCTCGCAAAGCGCAATCCGCGCATCATTTATTGCGCGATCTCCGGCTTCGGACAGGACGGCCCCTGGGCGGGCCGGCCCGCTTACGATCAGATCGTTCAAGGACTTTCGGGCGTCATGAGCGTCACGGGCGATGCCAACACCGCCCCCTTGCGCACCGGCTTTCCGATTGCCGACACGATTGCTGGTCTCACCGCATCCTTTGCGATCACGGCCGCACTCGTCGAGCAACGGCAGACCGGACGCGGACGGCACATCGACGTCTCCCTGCTTGAATCGACCCTGGCTGCGATGGGCTGGGTGGTTTCCAATCACCTCAACGGCAATGTCGATCCGCAACCGATCGGCAACGAGAACTTCACGGCAGCGCCGTCCGGCACGTTCACGACGGGCTCCGGGCCGCTCAACATCGCGGCAAACGAGCAGAAACAGTATGAGGCGCTGTGCGACATCGTCGGAAAGCCGGGGCTGAAGTCCGATCCGCGGTTTCGCGAGCGCCAGTCGAGAAAGGATCACAGCGCGGCTCTGAAGCAGGAGCTCGAAGTCGCTCTTGCCGCCAAATCCGCAGCCGAATGGGAGACGCTGTTCAATGCGAAAGGCGTCCCTGCGGGATGCGTTCTCAGCGTGCCGCAGGTGCTCAAGGAGGAGCAAATCGTCGGTCGCAAGTTTGTCGAAAGCCTGAAGGCGAATGTGTCAGGCGGCCAGACGATGCGCGTCACCCGCCCGGGCTTCCGGCTCGAGGCGGACTATCCGGAACCGTTGCCGCCACCCAGTCTCGGCCAGGACACCGAGAAGTGGCTCAGACAGCTCGGCTTCGCGGACGGCGACATCGAGGCGTTCGGCCGGCGCGGCGTCGTCGCGTTCGACAACCGGCCGACAGTCAAGGAGACGGTCAGGATGCCGGATCTGAAGGCGCGCGCCGAAACCTCAAGCACCTGACAAGCGATCGAGGAGAGACGTCATGACCGATCAAGGCTCCGCAGATCTGCTGCAAAAGGCGACCCAATGGTGGTCGACCGACATCATCGACATGAAGCCGGGCGTGATCCGGTTCCGCGGCTTTCCGATCGAGCAACTGATCGGCCGGGTGTCGTTCCCACAAATGATATGGCTGATGCTGAAGGGCGAGCTTCCGTCCCCCGAGCAAGGAGCCCTCCTGGAAGCCGCGCTTGTCGCCGCCGTGGACCACGGTCCCCAAGCACCGTCGATCGCAATCGGACGGATGGCCGTGACATGTGGTCTTCCTCTGAATGGCGCGATGGCCTCGGCCATCAACGTCCTGGACGACGTGCACGGCGGCGCCGGCGAACAATGCATGGAGCTATACGCCGACATCGCGCGGCGTCGGGACGCCGGCGTCGAGCTGAAGATGGCCATCGAACAGGGCCTCGACGCCTTCATCGCAGCAAACGGAAAGATCGTGCCCGGATTCGGACACCGCTTTCATCCGATTGATCCCCGGTCACCTCGGCTTCTCGAGCTCGTCGATGCAGCACGAGAGAACAGGGTGGTGTCCGGGCGCTTTGCAGAGATCGGCCGCGGAGTCGAAGACCTGATGCAGCGGCGCAAGGGCCAAAAGATCCCCATGAACATCGACGGGGCCACCGCCGTCATCTATTCGGAACTGGGCTTTTCGCCGGCGCTGGGTCGCGGCCTGTTCATTCTCTCGCGTTCGGTCGGCATCCTCGCGCATGCATGGGAGCAATCGCAGCAGGGCGGCCGGATCAAGGGGCCCATGCCGCCGGGCATCCCCTATCGTTACACCGGGCCCGCGCCACGGGATTTCGCAAAATGACTCAATCCCAAGCCGAAGGCAGCGGCTCCGCCTCTCGGTCGGGGGGCGGTAACTATCTCGCCGTGCGGCCGGACTGGCTGGCGCGCGGCTTCGAGGAGGCACTCGAACCTGAACTGCCGATCATCGACGCCCATCATCATCTCTGGGACAGGCAGAACTGGAGATACCTGTTCGACGAGTATCTCGCGGATATCGCCGGAAGCGGCCATAACGTCACGGCGAGCGTCTTCATGCAATGCCAGGCGATGTACCGGTCTGACGGACCAACTCCAATGCGGGTCGTCGGCGAAACCGAGTACATCAACGGTGTCGCGGCCATGAGCGCGAGCGGCAACTACGGTCCGCGGCGCCTTTGTGCCGGAATTGTCGGTCATGCCGATTTGCGGCTCGGGGACCGAGTGACGCCGGTGCTGGAAGCCCATGTCGCCGCAGCGCCAGGTCGATTTCGCGGCATTCGGCACATCACCGTCTGGGATGCCGACCGAAGTCTGATGAATCCGCTCAGCGCCGGCCCGCCGGGCCTCTTGCGCGACGGCGCGTTTCGAGCGGGATTTGCATGCCTCGCGCCGCTGGGACTCGTCTTCGACGCATGGCTGTTCCACCCACAAATCCCGGAATTGACCGAGCTCGCGCGCGCGTTCCCGCAAACGACAATCGTGCTCGATCATCTCGGCGGGATCGTGGGCATCGGAGCCTACAGGGATCGTCGCGACGACATCTTCGCCGAATGGTCACGCGCGATCCGCGACCTTGCAAGATGCGAGAATGTCTGCGTCAAGCTCGGTGGCCTCGGAATGCGCATCAACGGATTCGGATTCGAGATGCGGGATGTCCCGCCGACCTCGGAAGTCCTCGCTTCGGCCTGGCGGCCCTACATCGAGGTCTGCATCGAGGCATTTGGCGCGCAACGATGCATGTTCGAGAGCAACTTTCCGGTCGACAAGGGCTCCTATGGATATGGATCGGGGTGGAATGCATTCAAACGCCTGACACGTCACACAAGCGAGAGCGACCGCGAGAACCTCTTCAGTGGGACTGTCGCACGCGTTTATGGACTTGCTCAGCCCGACTGACCGCGGCTGCCGGCATGGTCGCGGAGGCATCTGTCATGCCGGGCAACGTGACCTGTTCGAGAAAATCGCGCCCTTTGGATTTGAGCAGGCCGACGACCCTCTGCGCGGCCGGAGAAAGATAGCCGTCCCGGCGGGTTACGAAGCCGAGCGGCCTTCGCATCGTCGTGGTGTCGATCATCAACCGGTCGAGCTGGCTGCCCAGTCGAAGCGGATGAAGGTTTCGCGTGGACGTAAAGCTGAGCAGCGCCGTGTCGGCGATCAGCTTGGGCAACGTCGTGATCGAGTTGGTCTCGATCTGGACGATCGGCGGCGGCAAACCATGCGCTTCGAATACGTTGTCGAGCCACTGGCGCATGGCGACGGTGCGGGCCGGCAGCACCCATTTCGACGCGACCAGATCCTCGATAGCAAGCCGCTTGCCGCAAAGTGGATGATCCTTTGCTGCGACGACGACCACTTCGTCCATGCCAAACGCTTCGTGCCTGAACTCCTGCTCGTCCGAGGGAAGTATCGGCCCGATCGCAAGATCGAGGGCGCGTTCACGAAGCGCGGCCCTGACGACGCCACTCATGCCAATCTGCACTTCAATCGCCAGTCCGGGCGCGTCGGCGATGATGGCCCGGCAAATCTGGGGCAGCAAATATTCGCCCATTGTCGCACCGCAGCCGATACTGACGCGACCGGCTGCACCGGCGGCGAAGTCGG
Source organism: Bradyrhizobium sp. UFLA05-109 (assembly GCF_054185165.1). Taxonomy (NCBI): domain Bacteria; kingdom Pseudomonadati; phylum Pseudomonadota; class Alphaproteobacteria; order Hyphomicrobiales; family Nitrobacteraceae; genus Bradyrhizobium; species Bradyrhizobium sp. UFLA05-109. The sequence goes on from NZ_JBBIAR010000048.1 coordinate 73,157, forward strand.
TGACCTCGCGCAGCGACTCCTCCATCGCCTCGCGCATTCGTCGCGCGCGTGCCAGAAGGACCTCGCCGACGCGCGTGAGCGTGATCCCGCGCCCCGTCCGCTCGAAGAGATCGGCTCCTACGGCCTCTTCGAGACGCTGGATGCATTTTGTCAGAGCCGGCTGCGTGCGACCGAGTTTGTCGGCGGCTCGGCCCATATGGCCCAAATCGGCAATCACCTCAAAATAGGTGAGGTCGCGAAGGTCCACTTCTTCCTCCCGGTTATCGGTTCTTGAACATTAGCGATTGGACCCTTGTCCGCTCGATCTGGCATGTCGAGCCTAACACGGCTGGGCCCCGTCAGGGTAACCGGCCCGGAAAGCGGGAGGACCAGCGGATGACCGAAATCACGGCCAACAGATCGTTCACCGAAGAAAGTCCCGATGAGGGACTGCTCGCAAGCGCCATTTCCAAGAACACCTGGCGTTTGGTCCCGCTTCTGGGTCTCGCCTATCTCTTCAACTACCTCGACCGCACCAGCGTCGGCTTTGCTGCATTGCAAATGAACAAGGATATCGGCTTGAGCGCCACTCAGTTCGGCTGGGGCGCCGGAATCCTGTTCTTCAGCTACTGCCTTCTGGAAGTGCCGAGCAACATGATGATGTACCGGTTCGGTGCGCGTCGCTGGCTGGCCCGCATCATGATCACCTGGGGCCTTGCTGCAGCGGCGACTGCGCTTGCGGCCGGACCGTACAGCTTCTACCTGATCCGCTTTCTCCTCGGTGTATTCGAGGCCGGCTTCTTTCCGGGCGTGATCTGGTACATCTCGATCTGGTTTCCCGAGAAGCACCGGACGAGCGTGCTCGCGTTGTTCATGGCTGCGACGCCGCTCTCCTCGCTGCTGGGCAGTCCGATCTCGGCGGCCCTCCTTGGGATGGATGGATTCTGGGGGCTTGCCGGCTGGCAGTGGATGTTTCTGATCGAAGGCCTGCCGGCATGCGTGCTCGGAATTCTATGTCTCGTTCTGCTCGCCGACAGGCCCGAGCAGGCTCGATGGCTCACGCCTCAGGAGCGACAAGCGCTTCTGTCCGCTCTCGCCGGCGACAAGCACGACAAGCCCAAAAAGGACCTCTGGGCCGCAATGAAAGATACGCGGGTGCTGATGCTCACGGCGATCACCTTCGCCTTCACGATCGGCTCCTACGGCATAGGCATCTGGTTGCCATTGATCCTGAAGGGGCACGGCCTGAGCAACATGGAAGTCGGGTGGCTTTCGGCTGTTCCGTACCTCTTCGCAACGATCGGCATGCTGTTCTGGGCTCGTCTCGTGGATCGGAAAGGTCAGAAGATCTACAATCTCATGGCCGCCTTGATCCTTGGCGCCCTTGGACTGACCCTCTCGGTCGTCTTCACCTCGCTCGTTCCCGCCCTTGCCTGCCTGACACTGGCGCTGGTCGGCACGATCTCCGCGCGGACGGTCTTCTACACGATCCCGCAGAGCTTCCTGACGGGCGCCGCGGCGGCCGGGGGAATAGCGTTCATCAACTCTGTCGGTGCGTTCGGTGGCTTCGTGGGTCCCTATATGGTCGGCCTTCTGAAGGACGCGACCGGCTCCTTCAACGCCGGCATGATCGGGATGGCTGTGATCCTCGTCGTGGCGACAGGGATTGCCGGCACCCTCAAACTGGTCGCCGAGAAGATGTGAGGGCCTTCCCCCAGCGAAACAATCCAGAAACCCTCCGCGGCGAGAGTCTGGATTTGCTTCGCGGAGCCTGTCATCGGGCCGCGCTTTGCGCGGCCCGATGACTCGCAATGACGGAACAAGCTGTAACGTCATCCTCGAACGAACCCAACACGCGCAGACATGCCATTTCGTCGCAGGGTTTCCCGACCTTCGTCGGCATTGCCGCGTCCGCCATGATGAAACATGATGGGCTTCTTTGAGAGGCAGAGGCCAGCCGATGGACGAAAACGAAATCCGCGAGCTCATCGCGGAGGTGAAGCAAGGCACGCTATCGCGACGCTCGTTCATCCAGACGATGGCTGCGGTGGGGATCGCTGCGCCTGTCGCGAGCCAGATCCTGGCATGGAACGACGTAGCGATGGCGGACGCCACGCTACAATACAAGCCGACCAAGGCCGGCGGCGGCGGCCCGCTCAAGATCCTGCTTTGGCAGGCCCCGACGCTGCTCAATCCGCATTTCGCGCTCGGCACCAAGGACCAGATCGCCTCGCGCATCTTCTTCGAGCCGCTCGCCGGCTGGGACAAGGAGGGCAACCTCATCCCCTGCCTCGCCGCCGAGGTCCCGACCAGGGCGAACGGCGGTCTTGCGGCGGACGGCACGAGCGTGACCTGGAAGCTGAAACAGGGCGTGACGTGGCACGATGGCAAGCCCTTCACCGCCGACGACGTCGTCTTCACCTGGACATATGCCGCGGACCTCGCGACCGCGGCATACACCACGGGATCCTACAAGGACATCACAGTCGAGAAGATCGACGACCACACCGTCAAGGTGAAGTTCAAGA
>NZ_JBBIAR010000049.1:0-74320 GCF_054185165.1 Bradyrhizobium sp. UFLA05-109
GCTCGTGCTGCTGCCGCTGTCACTGTACTACCAGCAGCTCGGGCTCAGCGACACGTATTTCGGCATCGTCTGGGTCTATCAGCTCATCGCGCTTCCCCTGATCCTGTGGATCGTGCGCGGCTATTTCGAGGACATCAGCCCGGACATCGAGCACGCCTATCGGCTCGCCGGCCATTCCTGGCGCGAGGCCTTTACCCGCATTGCGGTGCCGCTCGCCGGTCCCGGCATCGCGGCGGCGGGCCTGCTGTCCTTCATCTTCTGCTGGAACAATTTCGTCTTCGCGCTGATCCTGGCCTCTGCCGACAAGCAGCCCGTGACCGTGGGCGCGCTGGCCTTCGTCACGGCCTCAGGCATCCAGTACGGCCAGATCGCAGCTGCGATCGTGCTCTCGGTTACGCCGACCTTGCTGCTCGCGCTCTATGCGCAGCGCTACCTGGTCGAGGGGCTCTCGCTCGGCGCGGTGAAAGGCTGACCCATGGCGCGTCTTGAACTCAATTCCGTCGGCAAGGCTTTCGGCCCGGTGCGTTGCGCCGACAACCTGTCGCTGGCGGTCGAGCCCGGCGAGATCGTTGCGGTGTTCGGCCCCTCGGGCAGCGGCAAGACTGTGCTGCTGCGCATGATCGCGGGCATGTTCGAGCCCGACGAGGGCGACATCCTGGTTGGCGGCCGCTCCATCGTCGGCGCGCCACCGGAGCAGCGCGGCATCGGCATGGCCTTCCAGAACTTCGCGCTGTTCCCGCACATGAGTGCGCAGGACAACATTGCGAGCGGCCTGCGGGCCAAAGCCAAGGGCGGTGAGTTGGCCTCGCGAGTCACGTCGATCAGCCGGTTGTTGAAGATCGAGCATGTGCTCGGCCATATGCCGCGCGAATTGTCCAACGGGCAAAAGCAGCGCACGGCGCTCGCGCGCGCGCTGATCGGCAATCCGGAGGTGCTGCTGCTGGATGATCCCTTGCGCAACGTCGATGCAAAACTTCGCTATGAAATGCGGCTCGAGCTGCCGAGCCTGTTGCGCCGCAGCTCTGCCGCGGTGCTCTACGTCACCCAGGACTATCGCGAAGCGATGGCGATTGCGGACCGCATCGCGGTGCTGATCGAGGGCCGTCTCGTCCAGGTCGCGCGCCCCGAAGAGATTTACGCCCGGCCGGCATCGGTTGCGGTGGCGCGCCTGTTCGGCGATCCCAGCATCAATCTGGCCGAAGTCACGCCCCACGCCGAGCAGGCGGGCCTGACGGCCGAGATTGCCGGGACAAAAGTCAGGCTCGATCCCGTGGATCAGCAGGCGACCGACCTCAGTCAGTGCTGGCTCGGCGTTCGCCCCGACGATCTCGTCATTACCCGGTCAGCCAGCGAAGACGCCGTTCCCGCGCGCGTCGTCGCGGTTACACCGATGCACGAAAGGGCCGTACTGCTGCTGCGCTTTGCCGATGGCTCTGAATGGCTCGCGGCGCTGCCGCCGGATTCGCCGATGGCGAGTGCCGACGACGGCGTCTTCGTCCGTTTCGCGCCGGAGGCGGCGCTATTGTTCGATCGTGCGACAGGGCTCCGGGTTGGTCTGCCGCACCGGCGTCAGGCGGCGTGAGGGAAGCGAACCCATGGCCATGCTCGAAATCAAGAATGTCGACAAGGTCTACAGCAGCCGCGGCAAACCGCCGGTGCACGCCGTGCGCGCGCTCGACATGGACGTGAAGAAGGGCGAGATCGTCGCTCTCTTGGGCTCCTCGGGCTGCGGCAAGACCTCGACCTTGCGGATGATTGCGGGCTTCGAGAGCGTGACCTCGGGCGCGATCGCGCTGTCGCAGCGGCGGATCGACGAGCTGCCGCCCGCGAAACGCAAAGTGGCGATGGCCTTTGAGGGCTATTCGCTCTATCCGCCGCTGACGGTGCGCGAAAACATTGCCTTTGCGCTCAAGGCGCAGCAGCTCTCGCGCAGCGAAATATCGCGCCGGGTCGAAGCGATCGCGCGGCTGGTCGAGATCGAGGATATCTTGGACAGCTTTCCGCGTGCCATCTCCGGCGGGCAGCAGCAGCGTGTGTCGCTGGCGCGTGCCTTGGTGCGCGACGCCGACCTCTATCTGCTCGACGAGCCCATGGGCCAGCTCGAGCCGCAACTCCGCGCCGTGCTCCGCGGCCGGATCAAGGGTCTTTTGGCCGAGCGCGGCATGACGGCGATCTTCGTCACCCATGACCAGACCGAGGCAAGCGCGCTCGCCGATCGGATTGCGGTGATGGAGGACGGCGTCCTTCAGCAATTCGCCAGCGAAAGGGAATTGAAGAACCGCCCGGCCAACTTGTTCGTCGCGAGCTTCATTGGCGAGCCGCCGATGAACCTGCTGGAGACGGACGTTGCACCCGCCGATGGCGGTTTCCGCCTGTCGGTTGGCTCCGATATCGCGTTCCGGATTCCCGGTGATACGCTCGATCAGGCCGCGCGACGGTCCCTTGAACCGGGCAAGCGCGTCCGGGTCGGCATCCGCCCGCAGAAGGTCGCGGTCGGGACGGGCGATGTCCGCGTGCGCGTCGTGTCCAATCAATGGCTCGGCGACCAGTCGCATGTCGCAGGGGAATGCGCCGGCCATCTCCTCATCGCAGTGACGCCGAACCGGATTGCGGCGCGGCCGGGCGACGTCATTCCATTCGCGCTGGAGCCGCGTCACCTCCACATTTTTGGGGCCGACGGCGCCTGCATTCGCCATGCGGAGGGGGGCTGACCATGCAGGCCTCGCCGCAGCGCGACGTGATCATCGGTATCGATGCCGGCACGTCTCTGATCAAGACCGTGGCGTTCACGCGCGACGGGCGGCAGCTCGGCGATTTCTCTCTGCCTAATATATATACGACCTCGCCCGGCGGCCACGTCGAGCAGGACATGTCGCGGACATGGACCGATACGGTCGCCGCATTGCGCGGGCTGGTGGCGGCGGTGCCGGATATTTCCCGGCGTCTCGCGGCCGTCGCGGTCACAGGGCAGGGCGACGGCACCTGGCTCATCGACGATGACGGCCGTCCGGTCGCGCCGGCGCTGCTGTGGCTGGATTCCCGCGCCGCCAGCCTTGTCGAAGGGATCCGCTCCAGCGAGCGCAATGCCGCACTCTATCGGCGTACCGGTTCCGGACTCAACGCCTGTCAGCAGGGGCCGCAACTCGCTTGGCTACAGAAGCATGCGCCCGTGACACTGTCCCGGGCCGGGACGGCCTTTCACTGCAAGGATTGGCTTTACTTCCTGCTCACCGGTCAGCGTGCGACCGATCCGTCGGAGTCGACCTTTACTTGTGGGGATTTCCGCAAGCGCGGCTTTGATGTGGAGACCGCGAGGCTGATCGGCATCGCCGATTGCGCGGCCCTGTTTCCCGAGGTCGTGGACGGGGTTACGACGACGCATCCGTTGAGTGCTGCCGCTGCGATTGAGACCGGACTGCCTGAGGGCGTGCCGGTCTCGCTCGGTTATGTCGATGTGGTCTGCAACGCTCTCGGCGCGGGCCTCTACGATCCTTCACCCGATGTCGGCTGCACCATCATCGGGTCCACCGGCATGCATATGCGTCTCGCCGCCAGCGCCGACGCGGTCACGCTGAACGCGGAGGCGACCGGCTACACCATGCCGTTCCCGGTCGCCGGCCACTATACGCAGATGCAGTCCAACATGGCGGCAACGCTGAACATCGACTGGCTGCTCGATCTGGCGCGCGATCTCTTGGCCGCCGAGGGCGTCGTGCGTTCGCGCACCGATCTGATCCGCCGTCTGGACGAGAAGGTGTTGACGGCGAAGGCCGGCGAGCTCTTGTTTCATCCCTTCATCTCCGATGCCGGCGAGCGCGGGCCGTTCGTTGCGCATGAGGCTTGCGCCCAACTGATCGGTCTGCGGTCGCGCCACGGCTATTGGGACCTGATGCGGGCCGTGATGGAGGGGCTCGCCTTCGCCGCGCGCGATTGCTATGCCGCGATGGGGGCGCTGCCGGGCGAGGTGCGGATCACCGGCGGCGCAGCGCGCAGCCGCGCGCTCGGGGCCATCCTTGGGGCTGTGCTCGAATGCAATGTTCGCGTCTGCAGCCGCGGCGAAGCCGGGGCGGGAGGGGCCGCGATGATCGCGGCCGTCGCAACAGGCCTTTATTCCGATATGACCAGTTGTGCTGAGGATTGGGTGAAACCGTATTTGAACGAGCCACAAACGCCAGACGCCGCATTGGCCGCGCGCTATGCGAAAATGTTCCCGGCCTATCTGGAGGCGAGGCTGGCGTCTCGGCCGGTCTGGAAGCAACTCGCGGCGCTGCGTGCGGGAGCCGGTCATGTCTAGCTCCATCGCCATCGTCGGTGACCGCTTCATGCTGCCGTCGGTCTTCGCCGAGAAGATCACGGCTGCCTGCGGCAACGGCGTCGACATCCGCCTACTGGAGCAGCCCTGGCCGGATGAGCCGATGGAGCACGGCTATGCCGGCTCCAAGCTCGATGGGCTGAAGGAGTTCATGGGCGACCCGGACGAGGTCGCGGAATTCATCGGAGACGCAGCGCTGCTGGTGACGCACCTCGCGCCGATCTCGCGATCAATGCTGGAGCGCTTGCCGAACCTCAAATTCATTGCGGTCTCGCGCGGCGGTCCCGTCAATATCGACATGCAGGCCACGCGCGATCACGGCGTGATCGTGGTCAACACGCCCGGCCGCAACGCGAGTGCGGTGGCCGAGTTCACCATCGGAGCTATTCTTGCGGAGACGCGCCTGATCCGCAGTGGACACGAGTCCCTGCGCGGTGGCGAATGGCGCGGCGATCTCTATCGTGCCGATCGCACCGGGCGGGAGCTCGGCGAGATGACCGTGGGCATCGTCGGTTATGGCGCGATCGGCACCCGCGTGGTGAAGCTGCTCAAGGCCTTTGGCTGCAAGATCCTGGTCGCCGATCCCTACGTTCAGCTCAGTGCGCAGGACCGCAATGACGGCGTCGAGCACGTGGGCCTGGCAGACCTGCTGGCACGCGCCGACGTCATCAGCCTGCACGCGCGGGTCAACACCGAGACGACGGGCTTCATCGATCGCGCGGCACTCGAGCGGGTCAAGCCCGGCGCGGTGCTGATCAACACGGCGCGCGGCCCGCTGGTCGACTACCAGGCGCTCTTCGAGGTGTTGTCCTCGGGGCGCCTCGGCAGCGCCATGCTCGACACGTTTGCGGTCGAACCGGTGCCGCCGGACTGGCCGCTGCTGCAACTGCCGAATGTCACGCTGACGCCGCACATCGCCGGGGCCTCCTTGCGCACGGTCACCATTGCCGCCGATCAGGCCGCGGAAGAGGTTCGGCGCTATCTCGCCGGCGAGCCGCCGCTCAACCCTTGCTGAAGACGAAAGGTACTTTGACATGACCCGTGAGGAGCGACTGTTACGCGAAGCGATCATCGCCAAGTGCCGGTGGATGAACGCCTCGGGTCTGAACCAGGGGACGTCAGGCAACATCTCCGCCCGCTACAAGGACCGGATGCTGATCACGCCGTCGGCGACGCCCTATGAGGCGATGCAGCCGGAGATGATTGCTTCGATGCCGCTCGAAGGCGAGCACGGCTCCTGGGAAGGACCGCTGCAGCCGTCCACCGAATGGCGCTTTCATCTCGATATCATGCGCGGACGGCCGGATGTCGGCGGCGTCGTCCACACGCACTCGACCTACGCGACCGTGCTCGCGATTGCCCGCAAGCCGATTCCCGCCTGCCACTACATGATGGCGGCGTTCGGCGGCAACGACATCCGCTGCGCCGGCTATGCTCGCTATGGCACGGCTGAGCTGTCCGAACTCGCCCTGCAAGCGCTCGAGGGCCGCAACGGTTGCCTGCTCGCCAACCACGGCATGATCGCGGTCGGCGCCAATATCGACAAGGCGATGTGGCTCGCCGTCGAGCTCGAGACCATCGCGCGGCAATACTATCTCTCGCTCGCGCTCGGGGGGCCGCATATTCTCAGCGAAGCGGAGATCGCCGACACGGCAAAGGGATTCTCGACTTACGGCTTGCAGGCGCCCAAGCCCAATTCCAAGCCCAGTTCCAAGTTCACGGCCAAGTCGAGTCCAAAGCCGGTCAAGGCGCGCGCCGCGAAGGCGGCGGCACGGCAACGGGTCGAGAAGAAGCACAGCGGAAAGCGATGACGGGCGCTGCGCCTGGGGCGGGCAGGGATCACGGGCTTGTCGACATCGCCATCATCGGCGGTGGCATCAATGGCGCCGGTATCGCCCGCGATGCGGCGGGGCGCGGGCTGAGTGTCCTGTTGTGCGAGAAGGATGATTTCGCCGAAGGCACCTCGTCGCGCTCCGGCAAGCTCGTCCATGGCGGGCTGCGTTATCTCGAATACTACGAGTTTCGCCTGGTCCGCGAGGCCCTGATCGAGCGCGAGGTGCTGCTCGCATCGGCGCCGCATATCATCTGGCCGATGCGCTTCGTGCTGCCGCACTCGCCGGAGCACCGGCCGGCCTGGCTGGTTCGCACCGGTCTGTTCCTCTACGACCACCTCGGCGGCCGCAAGCGCTTACCCGCGAGTCGCGGGCTCGACCTCGCGCATGAACCGGAGGGGGCGCCGCTGCGCGCCGAATTCCGCCGCGGCTTCGAATATTCGGATTGCTGGGTCGACGATGCCCGGCTCGTGATCCTCAATTTGATCGATGCCGCAGACAACGGCGCAAAAATCCTGCCGCGCACCCGCGCGGTGAGCGCGCGCCGGGAGGGGGACGTCTGGCGTCTGGAGATGCAGAGCGAGGACGGCAGCACGCAGATCGTCCGCGCGCGTGCGCTCGTCAATGCGGCAGGTCCCTGGGTGCAAGACGTCGTGCAGGGCGTAGCGGGCCTCAACTCTGCGCACAATGTCCGGCTGGTCAAGGGAAGCCATGTGGTGGTGCCGAAATTCTGGAGCGGGCCGCAGGCCTATCTGCTCCAGAACGAGGATCGCCGCGTGATCTTCGTCAATCCCTATGAGGACGATCTCGCGCTGATCGGCACCACGGACATTCCATACGACGGCCACGCCGAGGACGTCGCGATCGACCAGGGCGAGATCGATTATCTACTCAAGGTCTTGAGCCGCTACTTCCGGGCTCCGCCGCGCGGAAACGAAGTGGTCCATGCCTTCTCCGGAGTTCGTCCACTCTACGACGACAACGCGGACAATCCGTCCGCGGTGACGCGCGACTATGTTTTCGAGATTCACGGCACGCCTGATACGCCGCCGCTGCTGTCGATCTTCGGCGGCAAGATCACGACCTATCGCAGGCTCGCCGAGCACGCGCTCGGGCGTCTGGAGGGCTGGTTTCCAAAGATGCAGCCGGCATGGACGGCGGGAGCGCCGCTGCCGGGCGGCGACATCGGCGGCCCCTTCGACAGTTTCGCCGTCAACCTCGCGCGCGATTATCCCGATCTTCCGCGCAAGCTGATCCATCACTATGCGCGCCTTTACGGGACGCGCGCCCGTGAGCTTTTGGGCGCGGCCCGCATCTCCGCCGATCTCGGACGTCATTTCGGCGGCGACTTCTATGAACGCGAAGCAGCATACTTGCGCGAGAAGGAGTGGGCCAAAAGCCCGGCCGACTTCCTGGATCGCCGCACCAAGCACGGCCTGCATCTGACGCCAGCCCAGCGGGTCGCGTTTGAGGGCTACATCTAGGCTTGCTCCCTGGTGTGATAGTTCGATAGAAAGATCATACCGGGAATTGCGGTTGGATGGAGCGGGACGGGTGACGAAGTGGTCTGGGCAGGGGGGCATATCCGGCACCCTGTTGCTGTTCGCAGGACTGATCTTCGCCAACGTCGCCGCATGGATCTGGGCTTTCGCGCTGTTCGCCGACCGGCCCGCCGTGATGGCGACCGCGCTGCTCGCCTGGGTGTTCGGCCTGCGCCACGCCGTGGATGCCGATCACATCGCGGCCATCGACAATGTCGTGCGCAAGCTAATGCATGCGGGCGACACACCAAAAAGCGCCGGGCTCTATTTTGCGCTCGGCCATTCCACGGTCGTGGTGGTGGCCACGCTGCTGCTCTGCCTTGGCGTGGTGAGCCTTGGCGGCGAAAGCCTGCTCAAGACGGTCGGCGGCGTGATCGGCACCTCGGTGTCTGCGCTCTTCCTGCTGTTGATCGCCGTGGTCAATCTCGCGATCTTCGTCGGCCTGTGGCGGACGCTGCGTGCGGTCCGTGCCCATGGCACCCATGATGCGGAAGGCATCGAGGCGCTGCTGGCCGGCCGTGGTTTCCTGGCACGGCTGCTTGCGCCGATGTTCCGCATGGTCTCGAAATCCCGGCACATGTATCCGCTCGGCTTCCTGTTCGGGCTCGGCTTCGATACCGCGACCGAGATCGGGCTCTTGAGCATCTCGGCGACGGAAGCCGCCCGCGGCGCGTCGCTGTCGGATGTGCTGGTGTTTCCCGCGCTGTTCGCCGCCGGCATGGCGCTGGTCGACACCGCCGACTCGACGCTGATGGTGAGCGCCTATCGCTGGGCCTTCGTCGATCCCATGCGCAAGCTCTGGTACAACCTCACCATCACCGGCGCCTCCGTGGTGGTCGCGCTGTTCATCGGCGGCGTCGAGGCTCTCGGCCTGATCGGCCAGCGTTTTGGCCTCGACGGCGCGCTGTGGATGCTGATCGAAGGCCTCAACGGCTCGCTCGCCAATTTCGGCTTCGCGGTGATCGCCCTGTTCGTGCTCGCCTGGATCGTCTCGATCGTCACCTATCGCGTTACATTCGCCACGCCGAGCACGGCGTCCTGAAGTGCGTCGATGCGGTCGAGTTGGTCTGATTGTTTTGCGCGCGGACAGCGATTAGCCGCGTTTTCGACGCTCGTCGCGTGCCTTGCTTGCGCTGAAGGGAGAAGTGCATTCGCGCAGAATGCTTCTGCCGTGCTCGAATTGCCACCCATCGCGGTGACGCGCAGTGAGACGCCGCGGAAGACAGCAAGGCCCGTGCCGCAACGCTCTAGAAGGTCCACGGCCTCGACGACGCGGCTCGTTGTCTATCCGACTACGGTCGCGGGGGCTGCCGTCAGCGGCGTCGCCTCCGGCCCGCCAGCGTCGCCATCCATGGCAAGCGAGACGACCGTATCTGGCGAGGATCTGCGCGCAAGGCCCGTCACGCGTCCAGGAGAGCTGCTGGAGGCTGTGCCGGGCCTGATCGTGACCCAGCACTCCGGTGAGGGCAAAGCCAACCAGTATTTCCTGCGCGGCTACAACCTCGATCACGGCACCGATCTGGCGATCTATGTCGACGACGTGCCGGTCAATATGCGCACGCACGCGCACGGCCAGGGCTATGCCGATCTCAACTGGCTGATCCCTGAAACGGTCGCTGCGATGGACGTGCGCAAGGGGCCGTATTTCGCCGATGAGGGTGATTTCTCCTCTGTCGGCAACGTGCATATCGGCCTGATCGATCGCACCGTGAAGGGCCTGGCGCAGATGACGGCGGGCAGCTTCGGGTATCGCCGCTTTCTCGGCATGGATTCGGTCAAGCTCGGCGACGGTTCGCTGCTGATCGCTGGCGAGGCCGGCACCTATGATGGCCCTTGGGATAATCCCGACAACATGCGCAAGCTCAACGGGCTCATGCGCTACAGCCAGGGAACCGCGACCGACGGTGTCTCGATAACCGGCATGGCCTACGTCAACAAATGGAATTCGACCGACCAGGTGCCACAACGCGCGATCACCGCCGGCCTGCTCGACCGGTTCGGTTCGGAGGATCCGAGCGACGGCGGCAACACCAATCGCTTTGCGCTGTCGGCGCGGCTCGCGCAGAGCGACGACAGGGGCGCGTGGAAGGCCAACGCCTATGTCGTCAACAGCGAGCTCGATCTCTACAACAACTTCACCTATGTGCTCAGCGACCAAACTTTTGGCGACCAGTTCCACCAGCATGATGACCGGCTGATGGCCGGCGCCAACATCGCGCGCACGCTGAACGGATCATTTGCGGGCCTGCCCGTCGAGACCACCATCGGCTTGCAATCGCGCTACGACGCGATCGATCTCGCACTGACGCGAACGTTTCAGCGCGACTTTCTGTCGAATATCCGCAGCGACAAGGTCGGTGAGGGTAGCGTCGGCGTCTATGCCGAGACCACCACATACTGGACCAGCTGGCTTCGGACCACGGCCGGTTGGCGCGGCGATTACTACGCCGCTGATGTCGCCTCGCTGTACGACGCCAACAACAGCGGCCGCACCAACGCCGCGATCGGCAGCCCGAAATTCCGGATGGTGCTCGGTCCCTTTGACAGGACCGAGTTCTTTCTCGGCGCCGGCTACGGTATGCACTCGAATGACGCGCGCGGCGCGACGACGACCGAAGACCCCGGCGATCCCGGCACGAAGCTCTTGCCGTCACCGCTGCTGGTGCGCACCAGGGGCGCGGAGGTTGGCGTGCGCAGCAAGATCATTCCCGATCTCGACACCTCGCTCAGCCTTTTCATCCTCGACCAGGATTCCGAGATCCTGTTCTCGGGCGATGCCGGCGATACCTCGGCAAGCCGCGCCAGCCGCCGCTACGGCTTCGAGTGGATCAACCATTATCGCCCAAAATCCTGGATCGACATCGACGCCAATCTTGCGATGACGCACGCGCGGTTTCGCGGTTATGACGGCGAGCAGGCGGCGATCTATGCCTCCCTCGCAGGTTTCCCCGAGGTGCAGATCGGCAACGCGCCCGGCAACTATATTCCGAACGCGCCGGCCATGGTGGCGTCGGCCGGCATCACGCTCGGTGAGAAGACCGGCTGGTTCGGCGGCGTGCGCTGGCGTTATCTTGCCTCCAGTCCCCTGACCGAGGACAACGCGTTCCGCTCGCAACCGACCAGCATCGTCAATGCGCGGCTCGGCTATCGGACCGACAATGGCTGGCGCATCCAGCTTGACGTGCTCAATATCTTCAACACGAAAGCGAACCAGATCACCTATGCCTACGGCTCGCTGCTGAAGACGGATTCCCTTTACAATCTCTGCTACGTTCAGCAGACCGCTCCGGCGGCCGTGTGCCAGAATGGCGTGATGGATTACGTGTTGCACCCGGTCGAGCCGCTCACCTTCCGGGTGACGATGGCCGGCGCATTCTAGGGGCAATCCGGCCGGGAACCGCGGGAGCGGCGATCCTTGATCTGGGTCAACAGGACTGCACGAGGCCGATCGATATTTCTGCAAATGCTGCCTTGAGATGAGAGACCGCCGTGAAGACGCTTCGTCAGCTCTTGTCCGCAGAAGATATCATCCAGCTCTTGATCCGGCTGGGCCTGCTGGCTCTGCTGATCATCTGGACGTTCGTCATCATCCGTCCCTTCGTCTCGATTCTGACCTGGAGCGCGGTGCTTGCGGTCGCGTTCTATCCCGCCTTCAGCTGGCTTGCGAAACTGCTTGGCGGACGTCCTCGAACCGCGGCAGCGATCCTGACGCTCATCGCGCTCGGCATCGTTCTGGGCCCGGCCGCCTGGCTCGGCGTGAGCGCGGTGGAGGGCGTGAAGGATCTGGCAAGCCAGCTCGGTACCGGTGACCTTGCCCTTCAGCCGGCACCGGAACGGGTCAAAACGTGGCCATTGATCGGCCCGCAGCTCTATGAACTCTGGGATCTGGCCTACACCAACGTGCGGGCGGTGTTGCGCGAGGTGGCGCCTTATCTGAAGCCGCTTGCGGGACCGCTGTTGTCATTCGCAGGCGATGCCGGTCTCGGCACGCTTCAGTTCCTGCTGTCCGTCTTCGTCTCCGGCATTCTCCTGCCTTTCGGGCCGCAACTCGTGGCGGTGACCCGCGGTTTCCTGTCCCGGATCGTGCCCGAACAGAGCGAGCATTTTTTGGCGCTTGCGGGTGCGACCATCCGGGCGGTGGCGCAGGGCGTGATCGGTGTCGCGATCATTCAGGCCTTGCTGGCCGGTATCGGCTTCAAGCTGGCCGATATTCCAAGCGCGGGCCTGCTGGCGTTCGTCGTCCTGCTGTTGTCGATCGTGCAGATCGGTCCGCTCATCGTGCTTCTTCCCGTGGTCATCTGGATCTGGACGGACAAGGATGTCACGACGGCACTGCTCCTGACGGTGTTCCTCGTCCTTGTCGGCTTCCTCGACAACATCCTGAAACCGCTCGTGATGGGACGTGGCCTGACCACGCCGACGCTCGTCATTCTCATTGGCGTGATCGGGGGAACACTCGCGCATGGGATCATCGGCCTTTTCATTGGGCCGATCATCCTGTCTGTGGCCTGGGAGCTAGCCGCGGCGTGGATCCGCATCGACGGCGCCGGGCCGGTGGAAAAAACGACGAGCGGCTGAAGCTTAGCAGAGCTCAAGGATCAGATGGACCGTTTGCGGATCACGACGCGCGGCGGGCTTGAAGCCGGCCCTTTCGAACACGCGCAGCATTGCCGTGTTCTCGGGAAGGACCTCTGCCGTCAATTCCCGTAATCCGCCGTCGCGCGCGATCCGGATGAGTTGCCGCATGAGGAGCGAGCCGAGTCCGCGTCCCTGGAAAGCATCGATCACGACGAAGGCCATTTCTGCGACCCCTGGTTCGAACACGATGAAGCGGCCACCCCCGACAATCACCTGTCCATCGCCTTCGCGGACAAGCGCAGCAAGCGCAACGTGATTTTTGAAGTCGACCTGCATGAAGTAGGCACGCTCCTTGTCCGAGAAGTGGCGCTTCATGGCAAAGAAGCGGCGCTGCAGAGATTGCGGGCTCGTCCGCTCGATCGCGGCCAGCATGTCCGCCTCGTCCTCGGAACGTAGCGCCCTGATCTCGACCGGGCTCCCGTCCTTCAAAAACTCCTGGGCTGAATAGTGTGCCGCCTCTGTCATGAGGGTCCCGATACCATCTCGGCCTGGCTCACTGCCGAGCGCCATATCTCGACATCGCTTTAATGGTCCCCCCGACGTTGACCTAGATCAACGCTTGCCAGCGGACACGCACCTTGAATAACGCAGCGCGACAGCGAGGTCGGAACATGTCCATGGACAAAGCACAGCAACTGGACAAACCACAACTGGACAAACCACAACTCCCTGGCGGTCCCATGTCTGGGCTGGTTGCGTCCGCCGTCGAATATCTGGTGGATGCGGGTCAGCGCAGCGTCCTGTTCCTGGACATCATGCGTCAGCGCGGTGACCAGTACCGGGAACATGTCGCGCAGACTGCGCCGCATGTCCTGCAATATGCCGCCGAATTGATCATGGACGGCCGCAAGCTGGACGAGCCGGTCAATTACGCGCTGGTGCGTATCATTCCGCCCAAGGGCGTCGAAATCGATATGAAGCGGCGGCCATTCATCGTGGTCGATCCCCGCGCGGGCCACGGGCCGGGCATTGGCGGCTTCAAGGCCGACAGCGAGATCGGTGTCGCCATGAAGGCGGGACATCCCTGCTATTTCATTGGCTTCCTTCCGGAACCGATGCCGGGACAAACCATCGAGCGTATTGCGCGCGCCGAAGCGCTGTTCATCGAAAAGGTGATCAGCCGTCATCCCGAGGCAGACGGCAAGCCCTGCGTGATCGGCAATTGCCAGGCCGGCTGGGCGATCATGATTTTGGCATCGCTGCGGCCGGAACTGTTCGGGCCGCTCATCATTGCCGGTGCGCCGCTCGCTTATTGGGCAGGCGTGCACGGCAAGTACCCGATGCGCTATTCGGGTGGGTTGCTCGGCGGAAGCTGGCTCACGGCGCTGGCGAGCGATCTCGGCGGTGGCAAGTTCGATGGTGCCTGGCTGGTGCAGAACTTCGAGAACCAGAATCCCTCGAACACGCTCTGGACCAAGCAATATAACGTTTATTCCAAGGTCGACACGGAAGCCGATCGTTATCTCGAATTCGAGCGCTGGTGGGGTGGACACGTCAACCTCAATGCCGCGGAGATCCAGTTCATCGTCGACGAGCTGTTCGTCGGCAACAATCTCGCGGCCGGCAAGATCGAGATGTCCGACGGCCGGAAGGTGGATTTGCGCAACATCCGTTCGCCGATCGTGGTGTTCTGCTCCAAGGGCGACAACATCACCCCGCCGCAGCAGGCATTGCACTGGATCCTCGATTGCTATGCCGATGTCGATGAGATCAGGGCCTATGGGCAGACGATCGTCTACACCGTGCACGAAAGTGTCGGCCATCTCGGCATCTTCGTGTCCGGCGGCGTTGCCAAGAAGGAGCACGCGGAATTCTCGAGCAATATCGATCTGATCGATGTGCTGCCACCGGGACTCTATGAGGCCACGTTCGAGGCGAGGGGTTCCGATACTGTCCATGCCGATCTCGCCACTGGTCAGTGGATCATGCGCTGTGAGGCGCGCACACTGGACGACATCCGCGCCATGGGCGGCAACTCGCCCGAGGATGAGCGGCGGTTTGCCGCCGCCAAGCGCGTCTCGGAACTCAATCTTGCGGCCTATCAGAGGTACGTACAGCCCTGGATCAAGGGCATGGTGACCCCGCAAATGGCGGAATGGGCGCGCAACGTTCATCCGCTGCGGTTGCAATACGAGGCCTTCAGCAGTCAAAATCCGTGGATGTCGGTGGTGAAATCGGCCGCCGACGCGGTCGAGGACAAGCGCAAGCCGGCCTCGAAGGACAATCCGTTCCTGGCGTTCCAGGAACAGATGTCCAAGCAGATCGTTCACGCGCTGGACAGCTGGCGGGATTCGCAGGAGGCGCTGAGCGAAGCCATCTTCCTCAATCTTTATGGTTCGCCCGCCTTGCAGGCGGCAGTCGGGGTGGATCCGAACGCCGCGCCATCCGGCAGGCGAGAGATGACGGCCGAACACCGAGCGATGTTGGAGAAGCGGATCGCCGAGCTGAAGTCGAAGATCGGCGAAGGCGGCCTTCGCGAGGCTGCCATTCGTGCACTGCTTTATGTCGGATCGGCGCGCGGCATGGTTGACGAACGAAGCATCGAGGCGCTGCGCCAGATTCGACGCGACCATACCGGAACGCGGTTGACGCTGGCTGAGTTCAAGATGCTGGTTCGCGAGCAATTCTTCATGTTGCTGCTCGATCGGGACGGAGCCCTGGCTGCGATTCCGAAGATGTTGCCTGACGACGTCAATCAGCGGCGCGGAGCTTTCGCGGGGATACGCGAAGTGCTGTCCGCGAGTGCGGACATCACGGGCGAGCGGGCAAAGCGCTTGAAGCAGGTTGCCGGGCTCTTCGGCCTCGGTGAGGAAGGCGAATCGAATGTCGCCCCTTTCGATCCCAAGGCAAAAGCGTCGTAGCGCAGATTGGCAGAATTGGGAGCAGCACCATGTCAGCCGACACGACGCAAACGAAAGCAGGCAGCAAATACGACCGTCTGATCGTGGCCGCCAAGGCCGTGCCGCCCACGCCGACCATCGTGGTCCACCCCTGTGACGAGACTTCGCTGCGCGGCGTCGTTGACAGCGCGAGTGCGGGCATCATCCGGCCGCTGCTGGTCGGGCCGGAGCGGAAGATCAGGGAGACCGCGAGCCGGTTCGGTCTCGATATTGCCGGGTATGAGATCGTCGATGCGGCACACAGCGACGCGGCCGCAGCCAAGGGCGTCGAGTTGGTTCACGCGGCTCGCGGCGAATTGTTGATGAAGGGAAGCCTGCACACCGACGAGCTGATGCGCGCCGTCACGGCCAAAACCGGCGGCCTGCGCACCGACCGGCGCATCAGCCACGTCTTCGTCATGGACGTCCCGGCCTATGCCGAGACCATTTTCGTCACCGATGCGGCCATCAACATCTTCCCCGATCTCGATGCCAAGCGCGACATCATCCAGAACGCGATCGACCTCTACAATCTTGCCGGCTTCGGCAAAACGCCGCGGGTAGCGATCCTGTCGGCGGTCGAGACGGTGACGTCGAAGATTCCGTCCACGATCGAGGCTGCTGCGCTCTGCAAGATGGCTGATCGCGGCCAGATCACCGGCGGCCTGCTCGACGGTCCGCTGGCCTTCGACAACGCCATCGATCTCGAAGCGGCGCGGATCAAGGGCATCAAATCAGAGGTGGCCGGCCGTGCGCAAATCCTCGTCGTGCCCGACCTCGAGGCCGGCAACATGTTGGCGAAGAATCTGGCTTACTTCGCCAAGGCGGACGGCGCTGGCATCGTGCTCGGTGCGCGCGTGCCGGTTGTGTTGACCTCGCGCGCGGACAGCCCGCGGGCGCGGATGGCGTCCTGCGCCGTGGCCGCGCTTTACGCCTATGCACGGCGCCAGAAGGCGCCGACAGTTGCCGCGTGACTGCCATGGATACGATCCTCGTCATCAATGCAGGTTCCTCGAGCGTCAAGTTCCAGGTTTACTCGGTCGAGGGTGAGGGTACGCTCCGCCGGCAGATCAAGGGACAGATGGACGGCATCGGCAGCCGGCCGCGCCTGCGGGCGAGCGGGGCGGATGGCGATCCCCTGGCCGATCGGGCCTATCCGATCGAGGCGATCCCGGACGTTCCGGCCGCGATGCAGGTGGCGGGTGAGTGGCTGAGGGACGAGGCTAGCATTCAACCCTTGGCTGTCGGGCATCGCGTCGTCCATGGCGGGCCGGAATATGAGCGACCGGTCCTCATCGACCACGGTGTGGTGGCGCGTCTGGAACGCTTTATCCCGCTGGCGCCGCTGCACCAGCCGCATAATTTGGCGCCGATCCGTGCGATCCTCGCCAACTTTCCTTCGCTTCCGCAGGTCGCCTGCTTCGACACCGCGTTTCATCGCAGCCATGGGCCGCTTGCCGATCATTACGCGATCCCGCACCAGCTCCATGCCGAAGGCGTGCGGCGCTATGGCTTTCATGGCCTCTCGTACGAATACATCTCGAAGACCTTGCCGCAGATCGCGCCCGGCATTGCGAAACGGCGGGTGATCGTTGCGCATCTCGGCAGCGGCGCCTCGATGTGCGCGATGAAGGGTGGGCAGAGCGTCGAGAGCACGATGGGTTTCACGGCGCTGGACGGCCTGCCGATGGGCACGCGTCCCGGTCAGCTCGATCCCGGCGTCGTGCTCTATCTGATCTCCGAGAAGGGCATGTCGCCTGCGAAGGTGCAGGATTTCCTCTACCGCGATTGCGGATTGAAGGGGCTGTCCGGCGTCAGCAACGATATGCGGGAACTGGAAGCGAGTGCGGACCCGCGCGCAAAGCTTGCGATCGACTATTTCGTCTATCGGATTGGCCTTGCCGCCGGAATGCTCGCAGCCGCCTTGCAGGGCCTCGACGCATTCGTCTTCACCGCCGGCATCGGTGAGAACTCCGCCAGCATTCGAGCGCGCGTCGCGGAGCAGCTCGGCTGGCTCGGCGTCGCGCTCGATGCTGCCGAGAATGCGCGGCACTCGCGGCTGGTTTCGCGTCCGAACAGTCTCATTCCCGTCTACGTGGTGCCGACCGACGAGGAACTGATGATCGCGCAGCACACGCTGTCGCTTCTGATGAGCGGACAATCGCAAAACGCCAGATCTAAGAGGGTGTCATGATTCCCGTGTATCCAGAGACCAAGGTTGCGCTGAAGGGCAAGAAGGGTCTGGTCGTCGGCATCGCTAACGATCAGTCGATCGCCTGGGGCTGCGCACGGGCGTTTCGCGCATTAGGCGCCGATCTCGCGGTGACCTATCTGAACGATCGCGCCAAGAAGCATGTCGAGCCGTTGGCGCAGGCGCTCGAAGCGCCGATCTTCATGCCGCTGGACGTGATGGTCGAGGGCCAGACCGAGCAGGTGTTCGAGCGCATTGCGAAAGAGTGGGGCCAGCTCGATTTCCTGCTGCATTCGATCGCCTTCTCGCCGAAGGAGGCGCTGCACGGACGCGTGGTCGACGTCGGCCGCGACGGCTTTCTCAAGACCATGGAGGTCTCCTGCTGGTCGTTCCTTCACATGGCGCACCTCGCGGAGCCGCTGATGAAGAATGGCGGCACCATGTTCACCATGACCTATTACGGCAGCCAGATGGTCGTGGAGAACTACAACATCATGGGCGTGGCAAAGGCCGCGCTGGAATCGGCCGTCCGCTACGTCGCCGCGGAGCTCGGGCCGAAGGGCATCCGCGTGCACGCGATTTCGCCGGGACCACTGGCGACACGTGCCGCTTCAGGCATTCCGGAGTTCGACGAGCTCATGGACAAGGCGCAGTCGAAAGCGCCGACACGCAGCCTCGTCAGCATCGATGACGTCGGCCATGCCACGGCGTTCCTGGCGCTCGACGGCGCCAAGCTGATGACAGGCAGCGTCATCTACATCGACGGCGGCTATCACATCATCGATTGAGGCGAGGCGGCGGTATCCGACCGCAGGAGGCAACCATCGGCTCCCTCGTGCCGTCGGCAGCGGCCAGCGTATTCAGCGGAAACGATCTCGTCTCGTTCTAGAGCATGATCCGGAACGGTGTGAAGCGGTTCTCCGAAAAGATCATGCTCAAATAGTGACCTAAAGCGCGATGACGATCATCCAAATCTCATCGCGCTTTAGCGCAGGGTGAATTGAAAGACTGCTCCACAAGGCTCATTCGCGCCCGCCCATATCCGTCCCCCGTGCGCTTCGACGATCGAACGGCAAATCGATAATCCCATGCCCATGCCACCGGACTTGGTCGTGTAGAATGCGTTGAAGATGTGGTCAGGATTCGCCGGGTCCAGTCCCGGACCCGAATCCCGCAGGCTGACGAGCACCCCATTCAACCCATCTCTGCCGGTGCTGATCAGCAACTCCCGCGCCCCTTCGCCGACGCCGCTGATTGCTTCGACGGCGTTGACGATCAAGTTGAGGACCACTTGTTGCAATTGGACCCGATCTGCTTGAATGAGCGGCAACCCCTTCGCCAGTTCCGTCCGCACCGAGATGCCGTTCTTCACCACTTCGGCACGGGTCAGGGCTATGACCTCAAGCACCGCCTCGTTGATGTCCAGGTCTTCCTTTCGCGGCGGCGTCTTCTTCATAAGGGCCCGGATCCGGCTGATGACGTCGTCGGCTCGCCGGCCGTCGCCGACGATCCAGCCGAGCGTCTTTCGGGCCTCCTCCAGATTCGGCGGTTGCGCAGCGAGCCAGTTCAACCCAGCCTGTGCGTTGGTGATAGTCGCTGCAATCGGCTGTCTGATCTCATGAGCAATCGAGGCCATCAGCTGCCCCATCGTCGCGACGCGGCTCGCGTGCGCCAGCGCCTCCTGCACTTCGCGATAACGGCGCTCGCTGTCTCGTGCTTCGGCTTCCGCCTGCTTGCGCTCGGTGATGTCATTGAAAAGAATTCCGACGCGTCTGCGCTTGGGGTCCTCGACCCGGAAGGCGTAAACGTCATACCAGCGTCCGAGTTGTTTGGCTTCATTTTCAAAGCGCATCGGCTCGCCCGTCAGAGCGATCCTGCCGTAAATCTCGAACCAATGTTCTTCGTGCTGCGGCGCGATTTCGCGCATCCGTCTGCCGGCGGCATTCTTGATTCCTGTCTCCCGTTCAAACGACGGGCTGATTTGCAAAAAGCGATAATCGACCGGCTTTTCGTTCTGGTCGAATAATACTTCAATCGTGCAAAATCCCTCGTCAATCGATTCGAACAGCGTGCGGTAGTTCTGTTCCGACTCGCGCAATTCCGCCTCGGCGCGCTTGCGCTCGATGAACTGACCGATCTGGCTGCCGACGGTAGCCAGCATATTGAGCAGTTCCTGATCGGGCTGCCTGATCTCGCGACTGAAAAACTCGATCACGCCAAAGACGTCTCCCCCGAGCAGGACAGGAAAGCCGATGGCCGCATGCAGTCCTTCGCGTTGGGCGATGAGTCCGCGCGGAAAGTTGTGATCGGGAACGACATCGGGCACGTATTCGGGCTTCAGGCTGGACCACACCCGCCCCGGTAGTCCCACCCCCGGAACGAAGGTAAACTCCCAACCGGCGCTTTCAAATTCCGGGACGTCTATCGACGCTTCATGCCAAAGATCGACACAGCGCAGCGCCTCGGCGTCTCGGTCCACGCGCCAGAGCGCGCCCACGTCCCATCCCAGACACTCGCCCATAGCCCGCAGTATCCTGGGAGTGGCCTCTTCGATCGTGACTGCCTCGGCCAAGATCTGCGCGACGATGTGCTGCACGCGAAGGCGCTCCTCTGCGCGCTTGCGCTCCGTCAAATTGAGCACGAATGCGACGCCTTGGTTCCCGCCTTCCTGGAAAGTCGCCGCGCCGATCAGCACGGGAACACGGCTACCGTCTTTCCGGAAATACTCCTTCTCGAGCGGCTGTGAACTCCCGGTCCTCTTCAACTCGGGAACCCAGCGTTGTTCATCGCGGTCAAACCATTCCGGCGGCGTGAGCTCCGTCCAGCGTATGCGACCCGAGACGAGAGCCTCTCGGTCGTAGCCAATCATGCGGAGAAACGCGTCATTGGCCTCGATGATCCGACCGTCGAAATCCCAGATCACGATGCCGATGATATTGGCATCCACCAGGCGCCGGATCTTCGCTTCGCGCTCGGCGAGATCGCGGTACAAGCGGTTATTCTCCAGCGCGATCGCCGCTTGCGAGGCCAGTAACTTCAGCACCGCGATGCGGGCCGGCGCGAAGACGCGAGGAGTCAGGTTGTTCTCCAGATAGAGCACCCCGATGAGCTTGCCCTGGTTGAGCAGAGGCAGGCAGAGAATCGAACGGGCACGGTGCTGATGGATGTACGGATCCGCGGAGAACGGGTTCTGTGCCGCGGCATCATCGAGGATCACACCCTCCTGCGTGCGCAAGGCGTAATGTAGAACCGACTCCGGCAACATTGCTGCAGTTACGGTCTCCTCGCGGAGTTGCACGATGACCGCGTTGCCGCTGGTCGTGGCTTCTGCAGCGGTTCGCTGCTCAAGCCCTCGCGAAAGAATCAACAGGCCGCGCTCGGCGCCAGCTTGAGTGATTGCGGTGCGTATGAGTGTGTCGATCAGCTTGTCCAGCATGATCTCGCCAGAGACGGATTGCGACACCTTGATCACGGTCGCGAGGTCGAGGTGTTCGACTGGGGTGCCGATCGTGCCCATCGCAGCGGGCGCCGGTACTTCCTTACGAAGGTTCGGGTACATCTCATCGAGCTGTCGCACCTTGCCAAGGGCACCCCAACGGAGATAACCATCGCGCGCGCTTGTCAGATATAGGCGCGCGAACTCATCGAACCCGCGCGCCGCGTAGAAGCGCGCGGCCAGTTCATACGCAAGCGCCTCGTTGTGAACAAAGCCGTTTGCGCGCGCCGAGTGGATCGCTTTCTCGTATAGACGCGCGGCCTCGAGCTCCCGGCCTTCGATCCGCGCGATCTCGGCCCCTACGAGCACGGCGCGGTTCTCGAAATTCTCCGGGCAATTCGCGGCCCAGATCTCGAGCTGTCGGTGGTGCGCGGCGAGGGACTCCAAATGCTGTTGCCGCTCGTCGACCGCAGCGATATCCCACGATGAGGCGCGCGTCAGCGCGCCATAGAAGTGATACTCTGCCGTTTCCAGGTGTGACAGCGATGGCCAAGGCAGCGGTTGCGCCCTCGACGCTGCATCGACAGCAGCCGCATAGTCGCCGGCAAGAAAGCGTGCCTGCAGCTTTCGTATCCAGTACCCGCACTCGGAAAGCCCCAATGCCGGCTGACTTGACAGATGGCGCTCGAAGGCACGTTCATCGAACTGCCCATCGTTGAAGGCACCGAATTTCGCCGTCAGGCCACGCAACGTCCGGATCAGGGCGAGCTGCCCGGTGATCCAAGCGACGACGAGACCAAACCGGAATTTCTGCGCAAACTCGAGACTATTTTCCGCTTCGATTTGCGCCTCCACGAGTGGGTCGCCTGCCATGAGAAGATTGGTGTTCAGCTGGGCACAGCTGTATCCTGCATAAGTGAGATCGCCGACACGGTTTGCGATTTCAAACGCGCGACGCAGGAAATCACGGCCGATCCGGACGTGTCTCCTCCAGGGCACGACGAACCCGAAAATCTCGAGCGTCCTGCCCTGGAAGCGCTTCAGCTCCGGTTTTTCGACGAGCTCACAGCCGAGGCGGCCAAATCGAAATCCGGCATCGTAGTTGCCGAAATACGGCCCGGCCAACATGGCAAGCAGCTCATAGGCGGGACACGAGGCGTCGCTGTGGCCGTGCTCGAGACTGAGGTTGACGGCTCTACAGGTTGCCAGGGTTCCCAAATGGGACGACGTAAAGAAGGCGGGCAGTGCGATCCTTATCAGGACGTCGACTGTCGCGAGCGATTCCGGATCGCTCATCAAGGGTAACTTGACGAGCTCCTCGATCGTGCGTTTCCCGAGCTGCGACCAGATGCGCTCGTATTCGCGGTGTGCCTCCTCTTCTGTGGGGTGCGAGGGCCAGTTGATGCCAAGGTGCTGGAGGTAGTCCAGACCGACTGCGATGGCGCGGTCGCTCTGATCGATGGTCATATACAGATCCACGCGCAAGCACGCCACGGTTGCTCGCTGGACCGTCGTTGCAGTGCGCGGCGCAAGCGCAGCCAGGCGCTCGTCCGCTTCCGTCAGAGCGCCCGTCACGAACTCGCATTCGGCCCGGTGCAGCTCCAGCTCGAAGATCAGTTCATGCCGGCGCTCCCACCGGTCCTCCGGCAGCAGTGCCGCACCGGCGGCGAGATAGGTGAGCGCCGAGGCATAGGCGGTAGAGGCCTTGGCGCGCTTGCCCGCGATCAGGTTGAGCTCGGCCAGCCGCTCGCGCTCCTCCGGTGCCGTGATCAGCGTGGCGCCGCGGTTGAGGTGATTGACAATGTCGAAGATCGCTTCCTCGCGTTTCTCGGGAGGGATGTGTGCCGCGAGCAGTCTGCCGATTCGAAGGTGTGCTTCGCCGCGAAGCGCCTCCGGGATCAGCGAATATGCGGCTTCCTGAACGCGATCGTGGACGAACCGGTAGCCGTCGGCCACGCGCTCTACAAATTCCTGCCAGACCGCCGGCAGCAGGGCCGTGTGGACGTGCTCCTCCGACGTCCCGTGGACGAGTGAAAGGGTCTTGATCTCGGCGATGTTTCCGAGACAGGCCAGGCGCCGCAATGCATTCTGCGTTTCGATTGGCAGGCGGGTAAACTTACCGACCACAAGGTCCACGACGTTGTCGGTGTATTGTTTGGATCGAATGCGGTCGAGATCCCAGGACCAGCTCGCGGCATCATGATCGAAGGCGAGCATTCCTTCTTCGGCCAGCGAAGAAATGAACTGAACGGCAAAAAACGGATTCCCACCTGTCTTCTCATGCACAAGTTGCGCGAGCGGCGCGGCGCGCTCCGGCTCGCAGCGCAGCGCGTCCTCCATGAGCTGTCCAAGGTGCTCGCGAGAGAGGGGTGCAAGCGTGATCTCCGCCACCTTTCCGCCTGCGCTCTTGATGGCGTCGAGCTTCCGCATCAACGGATGGACGGCAGTGACTTCGTTGTTGCGATAGGCGCCGATCAGCATGAAGTGCTGCAGATCCGACCGGGTCAACAGATCCTCGAGCAGATCGAGCGTCGCCGCATCGAGCCATTGCAAGTCGTCGAGAAAGAGTGCCAGCGGATGTTCCGGCCGTGCGAAGACACCGATAAGTCGCCGAAACACCAGCTGGAAGCGCCGTTGCGCGTCCTGTGCGGCAAGCTCAGGGACGGGTGGCTGTTCTCCGATGATGAGGTTCAACTCGGGGACGACGTCGATCATGAGCCGTCCGTTCGGGCCCAGCGCCTCCTGCAAGGCGTCGCGCCAACCGCTTAGCTCGGCGTCGCTTTTGCCGAGAAGAGGCCGGACGAGACTCTGAAAAGCCTGAGCGAGCGTCATATATGGGATGTCGCGCCTGTACTGGTCGAATTTTCCGGAGGCAAACAGGCCGTGTCGCGGCACGAGCACCTTGTGCAGCTCATGGACGACCGAGGACTTGCCAATGCCGGAATATCCCGAGACCAGAACCAGCTCCGGCGAGCCGCTCTTGACGATGCGATCGAAGGCGGCGGTCAACGTCTCGACCTCGCGCGCTCGCCCATACAGCTTTTCGGGGATCAACAGCCGGTCCGGCGCGTCGTGGTCGCCGAGCGCAAACGGGTCGATGCGCTGCTGACGCTGCCATTCGGCAAGACAGTGCCGAAAATCGGTCTCGACGCCGGCGGCAGTCTGGTAACGGTCCTCGGCGGACTTGGCGAGCAGCTTCATGATGATCTGGGAGACCGCAGCCGGGACATTCTCCAACCTCTCGCTCGGTGCCACCGGCTTTCTGGCGACATGGCAGTGTACCCATTCCATGGGATCGGACGCGGTGAACGGCAGTGAGCCCGTGAGCATTTGGTACAGCGTGACACCCAGCGCGTAGAGGTCGCTGCGGGAATCGATCGAACGGTTCATGCGCCCGGTCTGTTCGGGCGCCATGTAGGCGAGCGTCCCCGCAATCGACTCGGGCGGATCGGGCGCCTGCCGCTCGCGCGGCAGGCGCGAGGCGAGGCCGAAGCCGGTGAGCCGCACTTCGCCGCCCGCACTGGTCACCATGATATGGGCCGGCTTGAGGTCCTTGTGGGCGAGACCGCGCTGGTGGAGTTGCCCCAAAGCCGAAGAGATGCCGACGGCGAGGCGCAGGAAGCGTCCCATCTCCATGGGGCCGCCGAGCAGCGCGGCGAGCGGCTCGCCCCCGGAGTCCTCGAGCACCAGAACGGTCCGTCGGCCATCGCGCCTGAGGTCCAGCGGCCGCACCGCCCAAGCACCGTCCAGTTCGTCCTTCAATCCGAATTCGTGGCCAAGGCGATCGATGCAGGCGGGCGTTGGGTGCTCGGCGGCGGGCCGCACGGCGAGCACGGCCTTGCGCTGGCCATCGAGGTCCAGCCACCATTCCCGGCAGACGACGCGTTCGCTGTCCTGCCACAACACCCGGAGGCTGCCGTCCCCATCAGAGCCGAACTTGGAGGATGGGTTCATATGCCGGAGTTTATCACTCACGAGCCGCCGTGACGACGTCCTTTCTCACCCACGAAGTCGGTCCGCTCCCTGCGGTCGTGTCGCGCGCGAAGTAGAACAGGGCGCCAGCCGAAAGAACGAGAATGCCAGGAGATCGTGAGACAGGTTGCGGTAGTTTCGAAGCCGAGGTGATAAAAACTGCAGCATCCAGGCCGCCCAGCCGCTGTCAGCGGACAAGCGGACATCAGCCGCGCCACTGACCAACCCAACTATGGGTAAACGGCCTAGGACACCAGGTCAGGACAGTTGCGGCTGATCATGGCATCTTGCCGGTGATTTGCCCGACGCGTCAAGTCGATTTCTGTTATTCCGCAAGAGTCGTGCCGCTCCCTGGCTACTTTGCATGGGGTTGTTTTTCAGTTTTTGTTTTCAGCGGTAGTGCAGGGCGATCAGCTCGGCGACGCAGGCGGGCTTCTTGCCACCTTCGATCTCGATCACGAGATGATAGTTCACGCGCAGGCCATCCGGCGGAACGTCCTCGGCTTCGGCGACAGTGACGCGGCCGCGCAACTTCGAACCAGCCGGCACCGGCGCGAGATACCTGATCCTGTCGGCGCCGTAGTTGAGGGTATTGCGCAGGCCCTTCAGGCCAACCACGGAGCGGATGAAGAGCGGCGCTAGCGCGAGCGACAACAGGCCGTGGGCGATCGTCCTGCCGCCCGGCATCTCCTTGCTGGCGCGCTCCTGGTCGACATGGATCCACTGCTCGTCGCAGGTCGCCTCGGCGAACCGGTTGATGCGGTCCTGCGTGATCTCGATCCAGTCGCTGGCGCCGATCTCGGTGCCGATGGCGGATTTGATCTCCGCGAAATCGCTGAATATCCGCATGCTCTTGCCCGTCAGATCTTCATTTCCGGTACGCTATCGGGAACAGCAAGCTCGGCGTCCGTCACTGCCATCACTTCGCCGATGCTGACGCCGGGCGCGGTTTCGAGCAGCGTCGCCCTGCCGTCGGGAAAGCCGATCACGGCCATGTCGGTGACCACCAGGCTCACCGGCCGCGCCGAGGTCAGCGGCAGTGTGCATTTCGCGACGATCTTCGACTTGCCCTTGGCCGCGTGCTGCATGGCGACGATGACACGCTTGGCGCCGCTCACGAGGTCCATCGCCCCGCCCATGCCCGGCACCATCTTGCCGGGGATCATCCAGTTGGCGAGGTGGCCATGCACGTCGACCTGAAGGCCGCCGAGCACGGTGACATCGACATGGCCGCCGCGGATCAGCCCGAACGACATCGCACTATCGAAGGTGGAGGCGCCGGGCAGGGCGCTGATCGGGCGCCCGCCGGCGTCCGTCAGCGTCGGATGCGCCATGCCTTGTTCCGGGATCGGCCCGGTGCCGATGAGGCCGTTCTCCGATTGAAAGTACACCTTCAGATCGGGCGGAACGTAGTGCGCCACCAGCGTCGGAATGCCGATGCCGAGGTTGACGAGGTTACCGCTCTTCAGTTCCTTGGCGACTCGCCGGGCGATGATGGTCTGTGCATCCATGATCTCACCCGTTGGTAATGAGAAAATCGACGAGCGGCGCCGGCGTCACGACGTGATCCGGCGCGATGACGCCGACCGGAACGATGTTATCAGCCGTGACGATGACGGTGTCGGCGGCCATCGCCATGACGGGATTGAAGTTGCGGGAAGTGAGGGCGTAAGCGAGGTTGCCGAGATAGTCGGCGAGAAAGGCATGCACCAGCGCGAACTGCGCCCGCAGCGCAGTCTCGAGCAGGAAGGGCTTGCCGTCGACTTCGATCTGTCGCTTGCCTTCGGCGACCAGCGTGCCGACGCCGGTCGGGGTCAGAACGCCGCCGAGACCACACCCGCCCGCGCGAATCCGTTCGACGAATGTGCCCTGCGGAACGAGATCGACGGCAATCTGGTTCGCCAGCATTTGCTGCTGCGCCTTCGGATTGAGGCCGATATGCGTCGCGGTCAGCCGCGAGACCAGCGTCGCATCGAACAGCTTGCCGACACCCTTGCCGGGGATGGCCGCGTCATTGCAGATCAGCGTCAGGCCGGTCTTCCGCTGCCGGACGACCTCATCGAGCAGGCGCTCCGGTGTCCCGACACCCATGAACCCACCGACCATGACACTCGCGCCTGCCGGGATCATTGCAACGGCTTCTTCGACGGAAACGGCCTTCATGGCGGCAACTCCGATGAGATGCAACGAGCGGATGTTTGCCGGCTGTCACAGCCTTCCTTTGATTTGCATCAAGGCTTCTCGTCATTTGGATCGGCGATGCCGACGCTTTGCAGCATTTCGCGCCACAGCCTGCGCACCTCGGTATGGCGACGTTCGAGGGCGGAGTTGACGGCCTCGCGATGGGACACGAGGTCGGGACCCTTCAGCGACAGGATTTGTGCCTGGAGCAGGCGGCCGCTTTCGAACTCGATGCGACGCAGCGCCATTGCAAACGGATCCTCCGGATTTGCTTCGGCCGGCAACAATGCTGCCGGCCGGATAGCCGCGTGAACGGCGTGGGCGAGCGTCGCAAGACCGGCTGCCACTGCCAGAGGCCAGTCCGAAATCTCGTAGACCGGCGCCGGAAACCAGGCGCTTTCCCAGGCCACGGTCATATAGCCCAGGCCAGGGTCAGGCGCCCAACTCGTCGCGCGCATCAGAAGTGAGACGATCTCGGTCTCGCGGAAGAGCTGCGTGTTCAGCTCCGTCTGCCATGCTGACTCGAGCTTTGTCGGCAAGGTGAATGCGGACTGTCGCGCCAGCGCGCCGTGGGCGGAGATGAGGAATGCGGCGACACGCGTCTGCTGGTGCGGCGGCACGCGGCCCTCGGTGTCGAGTGGTCCGAAAAATCCGCTCATGTCGACGCCCTCCGTACAGGGATCGCGCGGAGGTGATCATAGCCTTCGGGGAACGGCGTGAGCTCGCCGCCGGGCTCTTCCGGCGCGATCCAGACCGCCTTGTCACCTCGCCAGCGTCCGGCGAGCAGGTCCTTGGCGAAGCGTGCGAGCAGGTCGGCCGTAAGCGCCCCCTTCTCGAGCGTGAAGGCGTGATAGGCCTTCGGGATGATCACCAGCGAGCTGTTCGGGATTTCGACCCGCAGGGTCTCGTGCAGCGCGCGCGGCGTCAGGAAGTCGAACTCGCCATTCAGGATCATGGTCGGCACCGTGATCGACGCAAGCTGTGGTGTCAGCGGCTTGAAGTCAAGGAAGGACTCCATCAGGTTCTGTAGGGCGTAGACGTCGTTGACGAGCCAGCCCTGCCGCTTGACGCTGTCGAGCTTGTCCAGGAGTGGCTTCAGCCACTGGTCGGACAGGTTCATCGGCAGCAAAAGATCCTGGAGATAGCCGGTGCCGCCGAGGATCAGGCCGGTGCGCAAGGCGTTGCCGATCAGGAGCAGTTGTGGGGAGAGTTCCGCAAAGCAGCTCATCGGCACGAGGCCGGACAGCCGCTCTCCGTGCTCGATCGCGTAGCGCAGTGCAATGAGTCCGCCGAAGCTGATGCCGCTGAGGAAGATCGGTCCATCGCCGAGTTCGCCGATCACGCGATGCAGCGCGGTAATCTGGTCGTCCTGGTTGATGAACAGGGCCGGCTTGTCTGAGCCGCCCTGGCCGAGCAGATCGAAGGTCGCCACGCGGAAATGCCGGGCGACGAGCGCTTCGCGATAGGCGGCCCAGAGCTCGGCATATTGCGTGAGGCCGTTAACCAGAACAAAGGCGGGGGCATCCTGCGGCCCTTCGAGCTCATAGCGTATCCGATATGAGCCGTGATTAAGGAAGGGCATCGCGACGACCGGCTGCCATGTCTGATTGCTGCAATCTTCAATCTCTGGTCGGAGATTCCATTGAGCTAAATCAAAGCTCTCCCGGGCGACGTCCCTAGCGTTTTCGCAAAACACCGCCAGGAGGAATCTGCCATGACCGGGAGAGACGTGCTCAAGCGTTGCTTCGTCAGCTTGATCGTGTTGCTGGTCGGCACGGCGCTCGCTGTTGCCCAACCCTTCACCCGCCGCTCATCGCAGATGCAGCATGATGGGCTGAAGAAGACCTACGAGATCGCCAACTTCCGCCTCGGCGGCAAGTACGATCTGTCCGATCCGTCCAAATGGGAGAATGGCGGCGAGGGCGGCGTGACGCTGGAATCGCTCGGTGCCGGCAAGCTGCGCGCCTCCTACATCGCGATCGGCAAGGCGCGGCGCAATGCCAATGACGAGATCACAAACGCCGTGGTCATCAACTCCTACTATTCCGGCGACTCCACCGACATGTTCGAGCAGTGGGTCAAGGGCGCTCCCTTGTCTGGCGGCGTGCCCATCATCGGGCCGGGCCGCCCGATCGATACCGACCGCTACTTCGTCATCATGGTCGATCCGCTCGGCACCTGGGGCGACAGCAAGCCGTCCGACGGGTTAGGCGTGAAATTCCCGCAGTACAGCTACTTCGACATGGTGCAGGCGAATTACCGCCTGCTGCGCGATCATCTGAAGGTCGCGCGCGTGGCGCTGGTGACCGGCGTCTCCATGGGCGGCACGCAGACCTACGTCTGGGGCGTGATGCATCCGGAGTTCATCAACGCGCTGATGCCGATCGGCGGCACCACACAATCAGACGCGGGCGATCCCGTCGGCAACTGGACGTTCCAGATGATGACGGCCGCGATCGAGTCCGATCCCGTGTGGCAGGCCACGAACGGCGACTACTACAAGCTGCCCAAGGAAAAGCATCCCGTGCCGGGCGTTGCGTTCGGCTGGTCCATCCTTGGAATGACCGGGTACGACTTCGGTTATCGCACGACCCAGAATTTCACTGCGGTCCAGCCCGAGATATTCTACTGGGATCCGCCAAATGAGAAGGCGGGGTTGAACGTCACCAACCGTGCCAAACTCTATGACGCCGTCGATCTCGTATGGCGCAATCGGGTCGGCGAAACTCACAACATCAACGCGTATCTCGGTCGTATCCAGGCACGCACGCTGGTGATGCACATCACCAATGATCTCTGGTTGAACTTCAAGCTCGCCCAGCAGGCCGTCGATCGTGTGCCCGGTGCAGACCTCATCGCAGAGGAGAGCCCGGTTGCCCATTATGGCGTCTTCCCGCTCATTAATAACCGCAAGAACGATCCGAAGTTCGTCGCCTTCATGGACGACGTCGCAAGCCTCGACCGCGCGCAGCGATTCGTCGACAAGAACTATCGCGTGCCGGGCGTCGCCGAGAACATCGATCCCAAGAAATCCTTCTGGAAGGATTTCGTGACATATCCCTATCCGGTCAAATTCGCCAACGCCAAGGACAAGAGCGGCAACACCTGGCAGATCGGTTACATGGACGAATATGCCGGCACCACCAAGGATCCGAAGGTTCTCGTCATCATCCATGGCAAGGGTGCGTTCGGTGGGCACTACGGCAATATCATGCAATACGCCTTGCGCAGCGGCTTGCGCGTGATCGTGCCTGATCTGCCGCATTACGGCATGTCGGGGCCCGGTAATCTCGATAAGAGCCCGGCGCGCACCATGCAGGACATGCGCGAGGTCATCTACGACCTCGTCGTCAACCAGCTCGGCGTCAAGAACGCCTATTATCTCGGCCATTCGCTCGGCGGTCAGTTCGTGATGGGCTATGCGTTGACCTGGCCTGATGCTGTGCAGGGCCTTGCACTGGAGGCGCCATCAGGCCTCGAGGAATATCCGCGCGACATCACCATCGCCAAGGACAAGAAGGTCCGCCTGTTCGACCAGGCCTTCGATCACGACTTCGATAAGTGGAAGGCGACGTGGGACCAGACCGGCATTCTGGCCGCGGAGAAGGCTCGCGATGAGCAGAACATCCGCGACTTCTTCTACTTCAAGAAGCGCGACACGAACACCGGCGCGGTGTCGGCGGCCAAGAGCGGCTATTTCTTCAGCGACAGCGAATATGCCCGCTTCCACACCGAGCAGCGCGTCGGGCTGACCAAGGGCAATCCGAAGGAGCTCGAGCAATGGTGCAACGTCTTCATTTACGACATCTACACTATCGGCTCTGAGCTCCAGCAGGACGACCCGAAGAACCTCTACGAGCGACTCACCCAAATCAAGGCGCCGATCTTCCTCGCGTTCGGCGACAAGGAGCCCTTCATCCCGACGCCTGCGTTCAACGGGCTAACGGATCTGGGGCGCGACGTCATCTCGCCGTTCATGACGCGGATGACCAATGCCGGCAACCGGCCGATCCTGAAGATCTATCCGGAAACCGGGCATTTCATCCACACGGACAATCCGGTCGAGTTCTCGGTTGACGTCGTGGACTTCGTGACCAAGGGCAGCGTCGACACCTCGTCGCCGCAGGGTATCGATCGCATGATCAAGGGGGCCGTGGTATCGGCCTTGCCCGTGGCGCCGACGCCGGCTGGCGCTGCGCCCACGGCCGGCCTGAACAAATAGGCCCGCTCATGCCAAGGGTGCAGGCGGGCGAGGTACAGTTGAGCTGGCGAGAATGGGGAGAAGGCGAGGTCACCGTCGTCTTCATCCACGGCAATCTCGCCAGCAAGGACTGGATCGAGCTCGCCGCGCCGATGTTTCCCTCTGGCCTCCGCGTGATCGGCATCGATTGGCGCGGTTGCGGCGACAGCGACCGGCCGAAGCCCACGGCCGACTATTCGAACTACTCGATGCAGCAGCATGCGCAGGATATGCTCGCGGCGCTCGATGCGCTGGGCATCAGCTATTGCCACCTCGCCACGCATTCGACGGGCGGCATCATCGCCGCGCGGATGCTCTTGATGCAGCCGCAGCGCTTCGGACGCGTGTTCGCACTCGATCCGGTGACGCCGCTGGGCATGGCCTTCAATGCCGATCAAATCGGGCTTTTCCGAGCGATGATGGCGAGCAGGGAGCTGACGCGGACGGTGATGGCGACGGCGGCCTCCTCGCTGTTCGTGCCGGAGAGCATGGCGCCGAATGCAACTCCCCGATTCCGTGACGGGCTGGGGGATATTCCCGCGTTGTTCGACCGCATCGTCGAGCAGACCTTTGGCGTCTCTGAAGGCATTTGGATCGGGACGCCGGTCAACCTCACCCGGGAAAAGGAGACCCGGGAGCTGGAGCGCCGCATGCCGGAGATGGGGCATCCGCATCTGGTGCTGTGGGGCGAATGGGACGGCTGGATTCCGCCCGCTGACTTGCGCGCGATGGCCGAGGCGATGCCGGACTGCCGGCTGATTGTGGTGCCCCGCGTTGGGCATTCGATGAATCTTGAACTGCCGGCTTTGTACGCTGGTTATTTTGGGGCGTGGTTCGGCGGGCTTGCAGCGTAACCCCTAAGGAGCGACATCATGGCGGAAATCCCATCGACCGAGAACATGCGTACGATGATGAGCGAAGCACTTGGCCGTCTGCGCAAGGCCAATACCGAGTACTTTGATCTGCTGGAGAGAGGCTTGAGCTCCTCGCCGCTGCCGATCGCGAATCAGGCCAAGGAGTTCTGCAGCCATCTGCAACGCAATGTCTCCGCGACGTTCGATCTGGGTGACAAGCTCGTCCAGGCCAAGGACATGCAGGAAGCGCTCAAGATCCAGTCCGATTTCTTCCAGGACCAGATGCGCTCGCTGACCGACCAGGCCAGAAACATGGGCGAGTCCGCGATGAAGGCGGCAAGCGGCATGTTCACGCCGAAGAGCTAGGCACCCAAATAGAGCCGAGAGGACGATGGCGCTTCAATTCCTGGTCGGCACCATCGTCAGCCTCGCCAATATCATGATCCACGCATTGGTGACCGTCGGCGCCATCGGTATCGCGCGCTACGCCGGCTTACGCCACACGCTCTGGCCGCGATTGCATCTGATGGTCGTGATGGTCGAGACCGCGGCTGCCCTGATGGTGGCCCACACACTCGAAATTCTCGTATGGGCGCTCGCATATCGGGTGGTCGGTGCAGCGCCCGCCGGGAGCGATCTGCTCTATTTCGCCTTCGTCAACTACACCACGCTCGGCTACGGTGATATCACTCCGGTCCCGGACTGGCGGCTGGTCGGCCCGATGACCGCGATGAACGGCATCCTGCTGTTCGGCTGGTCGACCGCCGTGTTGTTCGAGGTGCTGCGCAAGACGCTGGAGCACCTCGCGGCGAGCAAGGCCGAGGGTTTCAGTTCTGGAGATCTAGGTTAGCGAGCTGCCGGCGGTCCAGGAGCACGATCTGGCGCTGGGTATTGCCGACGAAGCCGAGGATGCCGAGCTCGTGCAGGTGCGATATCGCGCGCGAGACCGTCTCGAGGGTGAGGCCGAGATAGTCGGCGATGTCGCGCCGCGACATCGGCAGCGCCAGGATCCCAGCGGCAGTTAGCCGCGTATCCATCTCGATCAGGAAGGCCGCGACCCGTTCCAGCGATGTCTTACGGCCGAGCAGCAGCATGTGATCTTCCGCGTGCTGCAAATTGGTCGTGGTCATGCGGAGCAGGTTCTTGGCCACCACGGTGTCGCTCTCCGCCACGGTCTCCAGGCTCTGCCGCTTGATCAGGCGCACGGTGGTATCGACGACAGCTTCTGTAGTGAAGCGATGCGTGCGCCCGTTCTCGAGGCCGAAGATATCGCCGGCGAGATGAAACGCGCCGATCTGGCGGCGCCCGTCCGACAGCAGCTTGTAGCTTCGTACCGTGCCGGTCTTGACCTGATAGATGTACTCGGCGGGCTCCTTCTCGCCGTAGATCTCATTGCCCTTCTTGTAGGTAAATTCGCTCAAACTCACGATCGGATTTGATCCACTGCTCATTCCAAGATCGTGCAGTGAATTGGGGCGGGGCAGGGGATCGCTCGTGATGCGTACGAACATGGGCCGACTCCTCAATCCATCGCTGAATTGGTCTCAGGCGATTCATGGCCAGGAATGTGCCGCGCTATCCCACTCCCGCTGGGGTTGCTTTACGACGACGGCGGCATTTCCAGCCATTGTCTCGAGGGCCATTGTACCAAAGGACAGGCGCTGCAGTATCTTGCGCGGATTGAGAAAATGGCGATCTTGTAAAATGCATTTTGATTCTCTTGGTACTACTACTTATGAATTGTTGGCTATGCCCGGTATCATCCATATGGGCAACTTGATCGCCGATTGACTCTGCGTCTCAGTGCGGCGGAAACTCCAATGATCGTCGCGGCTAAGAGGTGAAAGTGCCAGGGCTGGTGCACGTGGTCGACGACGACGCCTCGTTTCGGACGGCGATCGAGCGCCGGCTGAAGCTTGCCGGCTACGATGTCGCAACGTACGCTGCGGCGCAGGAGCTGCTTGATCGATTGCCTGATCCTGACAGGCTGGGATGCGTTCTGCTCGACGTGCAGATACCGGGACTGAGCGGTCCGGAGTTGCAACGCCGACTCATTGAGCTGGGTTCGACTCTGCCGATCATCTTCCTCACCGGGCACGCCGATACGGCAACGACCGTGCGCGCCATCAAGGCGGGCGCCGAGGATTTTCTGACCAAGCCGGTCTCGTCGGAGCAGTTGATCGACGCGATCGAGCGCGCCATGGCCCGGCATGAAGCCGCGCGCAGCCAGCGCAGCAAGCTCGACTCGCTCAAGGCGCTGGTGGCTGCACTGACCCCGCGCGAGCGGCAGGTGTTCGATCTGATTGTGCGCGGCAAGATCAACAAGCAGGTTGCTCACGAGCTCGGAACCACCGAGCGCACCGTAAAGGCGCATCGCCATCAGGTGATGGAAAAGATGCAGGTTCATTCACTCGCGGAGCTGGTATCGATCGCGGAGCGTCTTGGGATGCTTGATCCCAAGGGCGATCGCAGCGGCTAATCGGGATCCGTTGGTCGCGGTTGTGCCTCATACCCTATACCCAGGGACAATATGAAAGGTGGAGGGCGACGTGTTCTATGGTGGCCTAGTAGCTTTGCCTGGCTTGTTAGCTCCTCACCAGAAGGCCGCTTCTCGTGCCGATCCGCAGATCCGTGTTCGTTGTCGACGACGATGCGTCAGTGCGCATCAGCATCAAACGGCTTCTGCGCGAGCACGGTTTTGCGACGCTGCTGTTCGACTCCGCAGCTGCGCTGCTCGATCATGCCGAGTTCGAGAGCGCCATGTGCATCATCATCGACATCAATCTGACCGATCAATCCGGCATCGACCTGCGTCGGCGGATCGCCGACAAGGGTGTCTCGGCTCCCGTGATCTATATCACCGGAAACGACTGCGAGCGAAATCGCTCCGCGGCAGTCGCATCGGGATGCGTGGCTTACCTGAGCAAGCCCTTTGCGGCGCAATCACTCGTCGATCTGATCGAACGCGTCGGCGAAAACAGATTCTAGTGTCGGTTTCGTGCCGGTTCATTCCTCGATGTCCTGTTCCAGTGTCTTCGCCGGCGCGCCCTTGTGAACGGAAGCGAATTGCGCCAGGGGCAACGAGGTCGTAAGCGACAGAAGGTTGGAATCGACGACCTCCAGGACCAGCGTCTTTCCCGCTTCCATCTCCTTGATGATCTTGGGATCGGCGACGTCCGCCGCGATGCAGGCGTTGGTGAGGCACCAGCTATAGGGCACCTCGTAGGGGCTGCCTTTGTCGACGGTCAGCTTGGCGGGATGTTGCAGGTACATGCCGACGGGCACGAACAATTGCAACCTTGCCGTCCGGTCGCCGTCGCGCTCGATCAGGTCCACCCGTATTGCCATTTGCCCGGTCGGAAATTTTCCGGTGATAGATGTCCGGCACAGCATCGGCGCACCACCGGCCTTGAAGCAGAGCTTTTGCCAATCTCCGTAGGTGATATCCTTGGCCTCGCGCTGACCGCGCGTTGCGGCTCCGGCGGGCTTGTTCTTTGGCGCGGCAGCCTCGGCCGTCGCGGTGGCGACTGCGATGGCGACGAGCAGAAGCCCCGCGAGACAATCACGAGCATTGAACATGGTTCGCCTCCAAGCATCTGGCGTCCGGTTTATTTCTCCGCGTCAAGAAACCTCGTGACCAGCGGTGACCAGATCGGGATCACATCGGGCGAGCCGATGAAGAAGTGTCCTTCGCTGCCGAATGGCGGCATGAGGTGGTATTCGGCGTTGCCGCCGGCGGCGGTGAAGGCCTCGTGCATGCGCTTCGTTAGGACCGGCCCGAAATAGGTGTCGTTCTGGATATAGATCCACAGCATCGGCACACGCGAGGTGCGGCCGAATTCGCCGGTCTGTGCGACGAGCTTGTCGGGCGCGCAATTGTGGTTCGGCTTGCCGCCGACGCGGCCGACGCGGCCTCCCGCGAAGACGATGATGGCCTTCACTTGCGGGGGATTGAGACTAGAGAGCGCGATTGACGCCCAGCCGCCGGCCGATTGCCCGACGACGATGACATCCTTCGGCACGATGCATTTTTCGGCGGCGAGATAGTCGATGATCCAGAGATCGACTTGCGCGACCGCGAGCCCGGGATCACGGAAGTTCGGGTGGGTGCACTTGCCGACCTTGGAGAAGAACGGGCCGTAGAGGCCGCGTTCGGGGATATCGATGGCGGAGGCGCCATATCCCGTGCCGACAGGGGCCACCACGAAGTTGCCTTGCCTGGCAAACCATTTGGCGGCGTCGCGGAATTCCACCAGCGGGAAGAAGCTGCGGTCGGTCGGGTTGAGTGAGACGCCGTGGTTCATGATCACGAGCGGGAAGGGGCCGTCTCCCACCGGGCGCACCACATAGGCGAACATCGGCAGCGCCAGCGGCAGTGCCCAGATCTCCTCCTGGATGCGAACGTCGTCCGCGGCACGCGTCGGCGCGACGATGGCGGCGAGGACGAGCAGGGTTGCTGCCACATGACGGAGAGCAGCGCCAGCGAGTAGCCGCATCGCTATGATCCACCCGAGAGTGTCCATGATCGCATTTGCCTTCGGCAGGGGTGCCGTGATCTCATGCGCGAAATCCAGGGATTGCTTGATCCAGATCAAGCCTCGCTGGTGGTAAGGCATTGCCTATGAAGTCATGCGGGACCTGCGCTCTTTGCGCTGCGACGCCGGTTGCTCCGAGGTGCACGCATGAAAGGACCGCCCGAGCCGCGCGCGAGCTCGATGCGATTCTTCCCGCCGTCGGGCTGGCTCGCCGTGTATCGCAGCGAGTGGCTCGCCTCGGACGCGATCGCCGGCGTCACGCTCGCCGCCTACGCCATTCCTGTCTCGCTCGCCTACGCCGCGCTGGCCGGCCTGCCGCCGCAGGTCGGCGTCTACGGCTATCTCCTCGGCGGCATCGGCTATGCGTTGCTCGGCTCATCGCGGCAGCTCGCGGTCGGCCCAACCTCGGCGATCTCGCTGATGATCGCCGGCACCGTCGGCGCACTCGCTGGCGGCGACGCGGTGCGATATGCGCAGATTGCAAGCCTCGCGGCCTTCGCGGTGGCGGTCTTGTGCTTCATCGCCTGGCTGTTCAAGCTCAGCGTTCTCGTCCGCCTGGTCAGCGACAGCATCCTGGTTGGCTTCAAGGCCGGAGCCGGGCTCACCATCATCATGAGCCAGTTGCCGGGCCTGTTCGGCGTCCCCGGCGGCGGCCACAACTTTTTTGACCGCGTCATCAAGCTTGCCGGCCAGCTTGGCGAGATCAATCTTCTCGTCCTGGCGATCGGCGCGATTGCGTTCCTCCTTCTGCTGCTCGG
Organism: Bradyrhizobium sp. UFLA05-109; assembly: GCF_054185165.1. NCBI lineage: Bacteria > Pseudomonadati > Pseudomonadota > Alphaproteobacteria > Hyphomicrobiales > Nitrobacteraceae > Bradyrhizobium > Bradyrhizobium sp. UFLA05-109. The sequence continues at coordinate 37,370 of NZ_JBBIAR010000049.1, forward strand.
CGAGCGCTTTCTGCCGGGACGGCCGGTCGGCATCACCATCGTGGCGCTGTCGATCGTGGTGGCGACGCTCTTCGGCTTTGCGTCGCATGGCGTCCCCGTGACGGGCAAGATTCCCGAGGGGCTGCCTGCGATTGGGGTGCCGACATTTGGCCTTCTGGAATTCGACGATCTCTTTCCGCTCGCAGCAGGGTGCGTGCTGCTGGCCTACATCGAAGGTGTCTCGGCGGCGCGCAGCTTTGCCGCCAAGCACGGTTATCCCCTCGACGTGCGGCAGGAGTTTCTCGGGCTGGGTGCGGCGAATCTCGCCGCAGCGTTCGGCCATGGCTATCCCGTCGCCGGCGGCCTGTCGCAATCCGCCGTCAATGACAACGCGGGCGCGCGGACGCCGCTGGCGCTGATCATCTGCTCGGTGACGCTTGGGCTGTGCCTCCTGTTCTTCACGGGGCTGTTGACCAACCTGCCCAAGGCCGTGCTCGCGGCCATCGTCTTTGCTGCCGTCTACAAGCTGGTGGACATCCGCGCGCTGTTGCGGATGTGGCAGGTCAGCCGGATTGATTTCTACGCCGCGGCGATTGCGCTCGTTTCCGTGCTGCTGCTCGGTATCTTGCAAGGCGTCCTGCTGGCGTCGATTGCTTCGATCTTCCTGCTGCTGGCGCGCGCCTCGCAGCCGAATGTGGCGTTCCTCGGCCGGCTGCCTGGCAGCGGTCGTTACTCCGACAGCACGAGACACCAAGGCGTCGAGCCGCTGGTCGGTGTCATCGCGTTCCGGCCCGAGGCCTCGCTGCTTTACATCAATGCCGAGATGATCCTCGATACGGTCCTGATTGCGCTCAAGAGGTCGCCGGACATCCGACTCGTTGCGTGCGATCTCTCGGCATCGCCCTATATTGACCTCGCAGGCGCGCGCATGTTGCGCGATCTCCATGACGAGCTCGCGACGCGTCGGGTCGCCTTCTGCATCGTCGGCGCGCATGCGCAGCTGCGCGACCTGTTGCGGGCCGAAGGTCTGGCGGAGAGGACCGACAGCGGCCAGTGGCTGCGCTCGCTCGACAGCGTTCTGAGCGAGGGGCAGCCCGACACTGGCCAAAGAACGCTCTGATCTCCCGAAGGGCTCCTTATCGTTCTCCGACGTTGTTGCATCGCGAAGGGAGGTCACTCGCACACTCAACGGCTTCGTTACATCGCACGCGACCGTTGACTTGGATCAATGGAGCACGCCGCGCCGCACTCACGATCCAGCATCACCTCGCCTCAGGGATCGGGAGACAACCATGTCTAAGGACACGAAGCCCGTACAGAAGCGCATCGATCAGTTCTTTTCCGGGCCCGGAGCGCGGGCGGACGACTGGCGCGATCTGGTGGAAGCTGCGAAGGCATGGGCTCGCGGCGGCGATCGCGCAAAATACGATGCGGCCCTGGCTGATCTGTCGGCGACCGAGGAGTTTCACGGCTATCCCGGCCTGCAACTGATGGCGGCACTGCGAGAAGCGGCCTCTAGCGGCGATGCGGCAACATCACTGGCTCTTGCGACGCGGATCACGCAAGCGCTGGCCACGCGATCGTTCCGGCAGCATGCCGGCGACTGGAGCGCGAAGGAGGACGGCAATGGCGATGCGCCCGAGCTGGTGTCGCCGACCTTCGGCGCCCATGCGGCGCGCCGGCCCTATTTCGAGACCCTGATCGTCACCGGCGTGTCATCCAGCAACTGGCCGGCGCTCGCGGCCGAATGGCGCAAGCTGCGACGTCCGGTCGACCAGTTCGTCTATGAGCCGGTCATCGTCGGCAGTCTCGAAGACGCCTTCTGCGCGACGATGCTCAATCCCAATATCGCGGCGGTCATCATCAACGAGGGCTTTGGCCTGCGTTCGCGCCACAACGCGCCGGTGCTGCGCTCGATCACGGCCGCCGCCGGTCTCAACGACGAATCCGATGCGTCGGCGCTCCGGCTCGCCCAGATCATCAAACGTGTCCGTCCCGAGCTCGATCTCTACATGATCTCGAACCGCGACGTCGAGGAAATGGCCGGCAATCCCGAAGCCAACGTGGTTCGCCGCATCTTCTACTCGGTCGAGGAGCTCCTCGAGCTTCACCTGTCGATCCTCGAGGGCATCCAGGATCGTTACGACACACCGTTCTTCGACAATCTCAAGAAATACGCCCAGCGCCCGATCGGGACGTTCCATGCGTTGCCGATCGCCCGCGGAAAATCCATCTTCAAATCCGACTGGATTCGCGACATGGGCGAGTTCTACGGCCCCAATCTGTTCCTGGCCGAGAGCAGCGCGACCACCGGCGGCCTCGACAGCATGCTCGAGCCGACCGGCAACATCAAGAAGGCTCAGGAGAAGGCGGCGAGGGCGCTCGGAGCTGACCGCGTCTTCTTCGTCACCAACGGCACATCGACCTCGAACAAGATGGCGGTGCAGGCGCTGCTCGCGCCGGGCGACATCGCGATCGTCGATCGCAACTGCCACAAGTCGCACCATTATGGAATGGTGCTGGCCGGTGCTCAGCCGGTCTATGTCGAAGCCTTCCCGATGACGGAATATTCGATGTATGGCGCCGTGCCGCTGAAGACGATCAAGCAGGCGCTGCTCGGTGCGAAGGCCGATGGTCGGCTCGACCGCGTCAAGATGCTTGATCTGACCAACTGCACCTTCGACGGCCACATCTACAATACCCGCCGAGTGATGGAGGAATGCCTCGCGATCAAGCCGAACCTGATCTTCCTCTGGGACGAAGCCTGGTTCGGCTTTGCGCGGTTCTCGCCGTTCCTGAGGCGGCGTACTGCGATGGGCGCCGCCAACGAGATCGAGGCGTGGATGCACGATCCCAAATCGGTCGCAGCCTATGAGAAGCAGCAGGCCGAGCTCGGCAAGAACCCGTCGGACGAGGTGCTGCTCAAGACCCGCCTCATCCCCGACCCGCGCCAGATACGCTTGCGCGTCTACCAGACCAATTCGACTCACAAGTCGATGTCTGCGATCCGCCAGGGCTCCATGCTCTCGGTCAAGGACGTCGAATTCCACACGGTCGAGCAGCAGTTCAAGGAGGCCGTGTTCACGCACGCTTCCACCAGCCCGAACCAGCAGCTCATCGCCAGTCTCGACATCTCGCGGCGGCAGATGGAGCTGGAGGGCTATGGCCTCGTCGCCAACGCGATGGAGATCGCGCTCGCCATCCGCCAGGCAGTGAACAACAATCCGCTCATCTCGAAATACTTCCGCATCCTCGGCGCGGACGTCATGGTGCCCGCCCAGTACCGCCAGAGCGGTTTTACTGACTATCTTGCGGCAGGCGTGAACTGGGCCAACACCTTGAAGAGCCTGGACGACGACGAGTTCTGCCTCGATCCGACCCGCATGACGCTGGTGTGCGGCACCGCGGGTTACGACGGCACGCAGTTCAAGGGTATCCTGGCGAACGAATACAACATCCAGGTCAACAAGACCTCGCGCAACTCGGTTCTGGTCCAGTCCAACATCAACAACACCCGCAGCGATGTGGCGCATCTCATTCGCGTCCTCGCCGAGATCGCGGGCGAGGTCGATCGTGGGCTTGCCCAGGGAGGCGCGAACGCGAAGAAGACGTTTGAAGCCCGGGTGACGAGCCTGATGAAGGATGTGCCCGATCTGCCGAATTTCTCGCATTTCCATCCCGCTTTCCGCGGCGATGCCGGCAGCAAGACCAACGAAGGTGACATCCGCAGCGGCTTCTACTCGGCCTATGACGCGGCGGGTTGCGAACACATCCGCCTCAACGATCCCGAGATCGACCGGCGCCTGAAGGCCGGGCCTGAGCTCGTCTCGGCCAATTTCGTGATCCCGTATCCCCCGGGCTTCCCGATCATGGTGCCGGGGCAGGTCATCACGCAGGAGACCATCGACTTCATGCGCAAGCTCGATGTGAAGGAAATCCACGGCTACGACGCCAAGGAAGGGCTGAAGCTCGTACGCACCGAAGCCTTGGCGAAGATCGGCCGGCCCAAGCCCGGTGCGCAGCCGAAACTGAAGGCCGCCTCTTGAATAATCCGACGTCAAAACCCAAGGAGAAACCAAAGTCATGAAAAAACTTGCCATCCGCGCCGCTCTGGTCGCCCTGCTCGCAGGCGTTGCCGGTTTCAGCACGCCATCACGGGCCGAGACCGGCCAGGTCGCCGTCGTCTTCACGAAAGGCGGACTGATCGTCGGGGTCGGCGGCGGCGATGGTGTGCTCCACTTCCGGGGCAAGAATTATCCGTTCACGGTCTCCGGCATGAGCGTCGGCTTCACGATTGGCGCCTCGACGACAAAATTTGTCGGACGAGCGCTCAATCTCAAGGGGCCAGCCTCCATTGAGGGCTCATACGCGGCGGGTGGAGCGGGCGGCGCGGTTGCCGCAGGCGCCGGTGCCGTTCAGCTGCAAAACGCCAACGGCGTGATCCTGCAACTCACCGGGCCGAAAGTCGGTGCCGAAGTGTCGGCTGCGGTCGGAGGAGTCACCATCAGGCTGAAATAGCTCTCGGTGATCGAGCAGCGCCCACTCGGCCCGGCGGAACACAGCGCTCTGTTCAAATACTCCGGTTCCGTTGATCTAGGTCAAGTTCTAACATGATCAGCACCCGACGTTGTCGTCGGGTGCTGATCGCTTGTCGCGCGGCATCATCGAAGAGCGAACGACGGCACCCCAATCAATGGAGGATACGCCATGCTTCGTTATCTTCTCGCTGCTATTGCGGCGTTGGTTCTTCTCACGACCTGCCTCGTTCCGGATGATGCCTTCGCGCGCCGCGGCGGCGGTGGTGGCGGTGGCGGCTTCCGCGGTGGTGGTGGCGGTTTCCACGGTGGTGGTATGCGGGCCGGCGCCGTTCATGCTGGAAGTATTGGCGGTGGCGGCTATCGCGTCGCCGGAGGAGTGCGTCCGAGCCATCCGATCGCCGGTCGTCCGATCGCGGGCCGGCCGGGTTATCCGGGGCGTCCGATCGCCGGCTATCGTCCGGGCTATGGCTATGGCTGGCGCGGACCCGCTTATGGCGCCGCCGCCCTCGGAGCCGCAGCGGTCGGTGCATACGGTGCGTACGGCTATTACAACAACAACTACAACAACAACGGCTGCTATCAGGACTCCTACGGCAGTTGGGTCTGTCCGCAGCAATATCCGTATAATTATTGAGGCAAAGACGGATCAGGCCGCCACCACGCGGCCTGATCCGCTCAATAGCGCTCCTCGACGAATTTCAGGCCACGCAGGCTGGCTTGGTCGTTGTAGCGGCCCTTGTCCGAACGCGGGGGCAGCGTGATCTTGTCTTTCTTCACGCGCTTGTAGGGGATCGACTTGAGCAAGTGCGCGATGCAGTTCAATCGCGCCCGCCGCTTGTCGTCGGAGCGGATGATGTGCCAGGGCGCGTGTTTCGTGCTGGTCTTCCTGAGCATCAGGTCGCGCGCCCGCGAGTAGTCGTACCAGCGCCGGTAGGATTCCAGATCCATCGGGCTCAGCTTCCACTGCCGCACCGGATCGTCGATGCGGGCCCTGAAGCGGCGCTCCTGCTCGTCCATCCCGACCTCGAGCCAGATCTTGACGAGGATGATGCCGCCTTCGATGACGTATTTTTCCATCTGTGGGCAGAGAGCGAGAAAGCGATCGTGCTCGGCTGGCGTACAAAAGCCCATCACATATTCGACGCCGGCGCGGTTGTACCAGCTCCGGTCGAAGATCACGATCTCGCCGCCGGCCGGAAACTGCTCCATGTAGCGCTGGAAGAACATCTGGGTCTTTTCGCGATCCGACGGCGCGGGAAGGGCGACGACGCGAAATACGCGCGGACTGACCTTCTCGGTCATCGCCTTGATGGTGCCGCCTTTCCCCGCGGCATCCCGCCCCTCGAACAGGACGATCACCCGCAGCTTCTTCTCCCTCACATAATCCTGGAGATGGCAAAGGTCGACCTGGAGCTTTTCGAGCTCCTTCTCGTACTCCTTGCGCTTCATTCGCGTGTCGGCTTCGTCCTTGTCCTTGCCCTTGGCCATGCCCGTCCTTTCGCTGTTCAGCTCGAATGCGGCTGGGGGGCCGTCAATCGTCTCCCCAGGAGATGGTGACGCCGATATCGCCGGGGACGCCGCCGGGAAAATCGATGATCTGGTAGGCGATACGATAGCCGCGCGGCTTCAGATGGTCGGTCCAGAGCTGGAAGATTTCCTTGGGGATGCCGGTCAGTGTGTTCTCCCAACCCTTTTCCCGCTGGTTGATGGCGCGGCCCTTGTCGGTGCACAGCGTGTTGGGGAAGCGATAGACCTGGACCTCGGTCAGGCCGTTCCGCACTGCACGCTGGATGATGGTCGAGGCGAGCTTGACCTTCTCCTCCTCGGTCTTGCCGGACGGCTTGGTCAGCCGCTCGATCAGAGCGTGCTTTTCGGCATCGGCGGCGGCGGCAAGGCGGGCATATTCCTCGGCCTTCTGGGCCTCCTTGAGGGCTGCTTCTTTGCGGATCTGCGTGGCACTGGGAATGAGATCATCGAGGCCGGGCATGGCTGACGGCTCCTGATTGGGTGTTGGCAGTTCGGCGTTCGCGGAAAGCTAGGCTTGGCGGCGAGCCTTCCCTTGATTCAAATCAAGCAAAATCCATACTGGGGTAGTCAATGTGGCTGCAACGCAATGCGCAACTCGGCTCCAGATTGGGGAGTGACCATTGAACGACCAGCTTCATCCGATGGCTCCGCACCATCTCCCGTTCTTTCTCGCGCCTGGAAGCGGGGTCGACCCGCTGATGGTGGTGATGGGAATATTCCTGATTGGCACCGTGCTCTGGGTCGGCACGCTGTATTGGAAGCTGCACAGCCTGCCCGAGCGGATGGCACATAAATCACAAAAGCTGCAATTCGAATTCGTCGCGGTGCTCGGCCTGATTTCACTCTTTACCCATATGCATGTCTTCTGGGTGGCGGGCCTGTTGCTTGCGTTGATCGACATCCCAGACTTCGGCACGCCGCTGCGCAGCATCGCCGACTCCGTCGAGAAGATCGCCGATGCGACGCCCGGAGAGGCCGGCGAGACCACATCGACCTCACAAAGCGGTGATGCGGTCGGCCCGCCACCGGCAGACAAGCCCGGTGCCGCGAAGGAGAAGGAGCACAGCCATGTTTGAGCTCATGTTCTGCTCTCTCCTGACCATCGTGCCGGACTATCTCTACCGCCGCTATGTCCAGGGCAAACGTTTCGGCAAGGAGATCACGTTCTTCTCTGTCTGGTACGAGCTGCGCTGGGGCATCACCGGCTGCCTGATGCTCACGATCTCGTTGATCACCATGATCTTCTATTTCCATCCGGCGACGGACTCGGCGACGCTCTACTTCCGCACCGTGCCGATCCTGCCCGAGGGATCGGGGCGGGTTGCGGAGGTGAAGGTCGGCTTCAGCCAGGAGGTGAAGAAGGGCGACGTGCTGTTCACGCTGGACAGCTCCAAGCAACAGGCTGCCTACGAGACCGCTCGGAGGAAGGTCGCCGAGGTCGATGCCGCGATGACGTCGGCGCAGTCCGATGTCGTCAAGGCCGAGGCCCAGATCCAGGAAGCCAAGGCCAACTGGCAGCAGGCCAAGGACGAGCTCGACACCAAGTCCGAACTGCAGCGCCGCAACCCCGGCATCGTGCCGCAACGTGACATCGAAAAGCTCCAGGTGCTGGTCGATCAACGGCAGGCCGGGATCGATGCGGCGACCGCCGTGAAGGAATCGGCTGCCTTGCAGGTGTCGACACTCCTGCCGGCCCAGAAGGCGAGCGCCCAGGCTGCTCTCGATCAGGCCCAGGTCGATCTCGACAAGACGATCGTCCGCGCCGGGGTCGATGGCCGGGTCGAGCAATTCCTGATCCGCGTGGGTGACGTCGTCAATCAGTTGATGCGACCGGCGGGCGTGCTCATTCCGGAGGGCGCCGGCAGGAAGGTTCTCCAGGCTGGCTTCGGTCAGATCGAGGCGGGCGTAATGAAGGAAGGCATGGTGGCGGAGGCGACCTGCATATCGAGGCCCTGGGTCATCATCCCGATGGTGGTCACGACAGTGCAGGACTACATTGCCGCGGGACAGTTCCAGGCCGGACAGCAACTGCTCGAAGCGCAGAACGGCCCAAAACCCGGCACGATCCTGGTGTTCCTGGAGCCGCTCTACAAGGGCGGGCTCGAAGGCGTGACACCGGGGAGCAGCTGCCTCGTCAACGCCTACACCAGCAATCACGAGGAGATTTCCGCAAAGGACACCAGCACGGGTCGCGCCATCGCACTGCACGTCGTCGACGGCGTCGGCCTCGTGCACGCGCTGCTGCTCCGCATCCAGGCGCTGCTGCTGCCGATCAAGACGCTCGTGCTGAGTGGCCACTGACGCCGAGGAGGGCTTCGCAAAGACGTTGGCCGTCGGCCGTTTTGCGCTAGAATGAGATTCAAGGTGCAGCCGGTCGAAGCTGCTGAGGAAGAGGATGAGCGGGCGCATCCCGATCATTGCTGCGGCTGCGCGGCTCTGTCTGTGCGTACTGGTCCTGGCCGTTGCCGGGCTCGGACCCGCGAGCGCTGCCGATCAGGGCCAGCCCAAGCGCGTGCTACTGCTTCATTCCTTCGGACGGGAGTTTCGTCCATGGAGCGAGTTCGCGCGGGCCATCAAGGCTGATCTCGAAAGGCAGGCGCCGTGGCCGCTGGACATTCAGGAGCACACGCTCCTGACGGCGCGGTTCAACAATCCAGGTCCTGAAGAGCCCTTCGTCGATTATCTGCGCTCGCTCTACGAGAGCTGCCCGCCCGATATCGTCGTCAGCGTCGGGGCGCCTGCGGCACGATTCGCCCAGAAGTATCGCAAGCAGCTCTTCCCCGACACACCGATGGTCCTGACCGCAGTCGAGCAGCGCCTGGTCGATCGCACGGGACTGACCGACAACGACACGGTCATCTCGATCCATAACGACTTTCAGGCAATTTTTGCCGGCATCCTGCATGTCCTGCCCGCCACGCAGACGATTGCCGTCGTGCTGGGGGCCTCTCCCGTTGAGAAGTTCTGGCTTGAGGAGGTCAAGAAGGACGCAAAGCCGTTCGAAAACAGGGTGTCGTTTGATTGGTATTCGGGGCTTTCGTTCCAGGATATCCTCAAGCGCGCGTCATCGCTTGCGCCGCACACGGTCTTGTTCTGGGGTTTGATGTCGGTCGACGGTGCAGGTGTCACGCATGAAGGCGACATCGCCTTGCGCCAATTGCGAGCCGTCGCCAATGCGCCGATCTTTTCCTATCAGGATGCCTTCTTCGATGGCCAAACCGTCGGTGGCCCCATGCATTCGACGGCCGCAACAAGCCGGAAGACCGTCGACGTTGTTCTCCGTATCCTCGGTGGCGAGAAGCCGGGCAATATCAAGGTCGAAACGCTCCAATTTGCGCCACCACGATATGACTGGCGTGAGATGCAGCGCTGGGGCATCAGCGAAAGCAGTCTGCCTCCTGGCAGTGAGGTCCTGTTTCGCGAGCCGAGTGCTTGGCAGGTCTATCGCTGGCAGATGGCGTTGATCGCAGCGGTGATCCTGGTGCAGGCCGGCCTGATCAGCGGCCTGCTTCATGAGCGCTGGCGTCGCCGCGTCGCAGAGGTCGAGTCGCGCCAGCGCCTGGCGGAGCTCGCGCACGTCAACCGCTACGCGGCGGCCGGCGAGCTGACGACGTCGATCGCGCATGAATTGAACCAGCCGCTTGGCTCTATCCTCACCAACGCCGAGACGGCCGAGCTCATGCTGAAGGGGGCTTCGCCTAATCTCGACGAGATCAGGGAGATCCTCGCCGACATCAGGCGCGACGATCAGCGAGCGAGCGAAGTAATCCGCAGGCTGCGCAGCGTGTTGAAGAAGACGCCGTTCGAGATCACTGAGATCAATCTGAACGAAACCGTCGGCGAGGCGATCGGATTTCTGACTGCCGTGACCGACCGGCACGGGATCGCGCTGAAGTTCACGCCTGCGGCAAGCGCGGTGCGCGTCCGGGGCGATCCGGTCCAGCTTCAGCAGGTTATTCTCAATCTTATCATCAATGCGATTGACGCGATCTCCGAGGCAGAGGCGAAGGTGCGGGAGGTGACCGTCACGACGGCGCTGTCCGGCTCCTTCGCGGAAATCAGGATCGGCGACAGCGGACCCGGCATAGCTGCCGGCGATCTCAAGAACGTCTTCAATCCCTTCTTCACCACCAAGCCGCAAGGCATGGGCATGGGGCTCGCCATCGCCAAGACCATCATCGAGGCCCATCGCGGACAGATCGTTGCGGAGAACAGGTTGTCGGGCGGTGCGCTGCTTACAATCAAGCTGCCGCTCACGCGCTAGCAAGGAGAATTTTCGTAACGCATTGTCGCGCCGCAACAAGCCGGTGTGCATCCGCTTTCTTTGATCTCTGTCAAAGGAACGCAACTGCCCTAGCCCGATGCTCCCCGCCGAAATGCCAAGGGAGGTACGCGATGTTTCGCTGCGGCAGGACTCTGATTGCGCTTGCGCTGATGATGGCGATGCCTGTCGCCGCATCGGCGCAAACCCCGGCCGCCCCGAGCACGTCGGCGCCGCCAGCAAGTCAGGCGCCGCCGGCCGCGGAGCTGTTGAAGCCGGAGCAGCTGGAGGCTCTGGTCGCGCCGATCGCGCTCTATCCGGACGAGCTGCTCGCCAATGTACTGGCGGCATCGACCTATCCGCTGGAGGTCGTGCAGGCCGATCGCTGGCTGAAGGAGCGCAAAAATCTCAAGGGCGATGCGCTCAGGGTCGAGGTCGAGAAGCAGGGCTGGGACGACAGCATCAAGGCGCTCGCCAGCACGGCCGACGTCCTGGCCATGATGAGCGACAAGCTCGAATGGACCAAGAACCTCGGCGACGCCTTCCTCGCGCAACAGCCCGACGTAATGGATGCGATCCAGCGTCTGCGCACCAAGGCCTATGACAACAAGAAGCTGGTGACGACAAAGCAGCAGAAGGTCAGCGTGCAGACGCAGGACAATAAGCAGGTGATCGTCATCGAGCCGGCCGAGGCGGGCACGATTTACGTCCCCTATTACGAACCGGCGACCGTTTACGGCGCGTGGCCATATGCCGAGTATCCGCCGTATTACTTCGGTTATCCGTCCTATATCGGCGCGGGCGTGGTGGCGGCAGGTCTCGCTTTCGGTACCGCCTGGGCGGTCGGACGTTGGGGCAACTACTGGGGCGGTGGCTGCAACTGGGGCAACCGCAACGTCTACGTCAATCACCGGACTACGAACATCGCCAATGGCTGGCAGCACAATCCGGCGCATCGTCAGGGCGTGCGCTACAACAACGTGAACGTGCAGCAGCGTTTCGGCAACACCAACATCAAGGCCGGCGCTGCCGACCGGATGGATTTCCGCGGCCGTGACGGTCAGCAGGTGCTGAAGCCCGGACAGGATCGGCCAGGCGCAGGAGATCGTGCGGGCGATCGTGCAGGGGACCGCGCGGGCGACCGAGCGGGAGATCGCGCAGGTGATCGCGGCGGCGATCGTGCCGGCGCTGGCGATCGCGCCAAGGGCGGCGGGGATCGTGCCAAAGGTGGCGGCGATCGCGCTGGTGCCAAGGGCGGTGGCGACCGCGCGAAGGCCGCCAACCGCGGCGGCGCCGGCGGGGGCAATCGCGCCGCCAATGTCAACCGTGGCGGCGGAGGCAATCGTGGCGGCGCCATGAACGTCTCGTCCGGCCGAGCGGCTGCCGCAGCATCGGCACGCGGCCGCTCGAGCATGGCGAGCATGCCCCGTGGCGGCGGTGGTGGTGGCTTCGCCGGGCGCGGCGGTGGCGGCGGAATGGCGATGCGCGGCGGTGGAGGAGGCGGCTTTGGCGGAGGGGGGCGCGGTGGCGGCGGCGGTGGCCGGCGTTCAGACATCGCGCTGAAGCACGACATCGTGCTGCTCGGTCATCTCGCCAATGGCCTCGGCTATTACCGCTTCAGCTATCTCGGCAGCCACAAGGCCTATGTCGGCGTCATGGCGCAGGAGGTCGAGCGCGTGATGCCTGACGCGGTGACCCGCGGCAGCGACGGGTATTTGCGCGTCTACTACGAAAAGCTCGGTCTGAAATTCCACACGTACAGCGATTGGCTCGCCGGCGGCGCAAAAATTCCTGCGGAGGTGATGCCATGATCGGCCTGAAGTCGCTTCAACGTGCAGCTCTGCCGGCCGTCATCGCGCTCGCGCTGTTCAGCTTGCCGTCGCAAGCGCAGCAATCGTATCCGACTCCGGAGGAAGCAGCCGCAGCGCTCGCCGCGGCCGTGAAGAGCGGACCGCGCGATATCCTGAAAGTGCTCGGCAGGAATGCCGACGACATCGTCTCCTCCGGCGACGAGGTCGCCGACGCCGACATTCGTCAACGCTTCACGTCGATGTACGATGCCAAGCATGCGATCAAGGCGGAGGGCAACAAGAAGGCCACGCTGATGCTCGGCCCGGACGATTTTCCGTTCCCGATTCCCTTGATCAACTCCAGGACGGGCTGGGAATTCGACGTGGATGAGGGGCGGATCGAGGTGCTCTATCGCCGCATCGGGCGTAACGAGCTCGATGCGATCCAGGCCGCGCTCGCCTATGTCGATGCCCAGAATGACTACGCCGAGAAAGATCGCGGCGAAGGCGTCGGTGTCTACGCGCAACGCATTGTCTCGACGCCCGGCAAGAAGGATGGGCTGTTTTGGCGCGATGATAGTGATCCAAGCCCGCTCGGCGAATTTGCGGCGGAAGCGTCGCGCGAGGGCTACAGGATGGAAGGCCAGGGCGCGCCCTATCACGGCTACTACTTCAGGATACTCAAGGGGCAGGGGCCCAACGCCCCCGGCGGCACCCTCGACTACGTCGTCAAGGGCAAGATGATCGGCGGCTACGCGCTCGTCGCCTATCCGGCCGAGTACGGCAATTCCGGCGTCATGACCTTCGTGGTCAATCACGGCGGGACCGTCTACCAGAAGGATCTCGGTCCGCGCACCGAAAGCATTGCCAGCCGCATGATCTTGTTCAATCCGGACCAGACCTGGAAGAAGGTCGATGCCGCAAAACAATAAGAGAGTCGCGCGGCGCTTTTTCCTGGGCTGCCTGGCGGCGATGACATTGCTTGCCTTCGTTGTTCCGGTGACGCCGTCGTTCGCACAGGCCGCCGGCCACGTTCGCGTCAAGATCGTGAAGGCGGGCCTCTTGGTCGGCGGTGGCGCCGGCAGCGGCGTGCTGACCTGGCGGGGCCGCAACTATCCCTTTAGCGTGTCCGGTCTGAGCCTTGGAATTACGGCTGGCGCCACGATCAGCCGCCTCGATGGCTGGGCCTCCGGCATTCGCGAGGTCAGCGATTTCACCGGCACCTATAGCTCGGCCGGCGGCGGCTTCGCCCTGGTCGGAGGTGTCAATGGTGTCCATTTGCGGAACGAGAAAGGCGTGACGATCGTGCTGCAAGGGCCGAAGGCAGGCCTGGAAGTCGCCGCCAACCTCAGCGCGATCACGATCTCCATGAAATGAGCCTGGCCTGAATACGCCTCCATTCGGATTCCGTGCGGTTGCGGAGAGCCGGCGGAGGGTGTCGTGGCGCGGGGGTGGGCTGAGTCCGATCGAATGAGGTCGGACAATCCAGCATTTGCTCGAATTGCATAAGAATTCGTTAAGCCTGAGTGCGTGCATCCGCAATGCAGTACACGCGCTCGTTGTGAATCTATTAAAGGTTGTATTGCCATACATTTCTCCGGAAATGAATGGAAATGCCGCATGACAGATCGGACAAGCTCGGGACACAGTCTCCCACGATTGGCCGGCGCGAAATCGGGTTCACCGGGAGGTCTTGAACACACGGTCAGCCTGCAACTCTATCAGCTCAACTGGGCGCTCGCCGCGTTCGCGCTGACGGCCCTTTCAGTCAGTCTTCTGTTGACGGAATTCCGGTTGCAGCCCAGCGGCTATCTCAGCGTTCTCGGCGGTGCGGCCCTTTACGGAGTGATCGGCCGTCTCAATGCGTCGTCGCAGGCGAGGAGCAAGCCGCAAATCTATTTCAGCCTGTTTGCGATGGCGCAGATGACCGTGCTGTTGCCGGTTCTGACGTCGCTCACCTACGTCGCGGCCGCCGCGAACCTGCCGCTGCAAGACGCGAATCTGCTGTCGTTCGACCGTCTGCTCGGACTGGATTTTCGCGCCTATCTGGCCTTCATGAACGATCGGCCGATGCTCGCGAATGCTCTTGCCGTGATCTACAATTCCATTCAGTGGCAGATCCTCCTGGTGGTGGTGTTCCTTCCCCTCATGGGATGTGAACGACGTACCGCAGAGTTCATCATGGCCTTCGCGATCGCGTTGGTCGCGACCACCGTCATTTCCACGCTGCTCCCGGCAACGGGTGTTTATGGCACGCTTGGATTGAGGGAAGAGGAATTCCCGAATATCGTCCCGGGCTGCTACTATTACGGGATGCGCGAGATTCCGCCGGTGCGCGACGGCACGTTGCGGCTGCTCGACGTGTTTCATCTCGGGCCGGTCCTGACCTTCCCCAGCTTTCATGCCGTCACTGCGGTGCTCTATGCCTGGGCTTGCTGGCCGGTGCGTTATCTGAGAACGGCCGGATTGTTCTGGAACGGCGCCATGGTGGTCTCGACGCCGGTCAACGGTGGTCACTACTTCGTCGATATCCTTGCAGGAATGGCAGTCGCCGCGTTGTCGATCGCGGCCGTGAAGGGCATTGGCGCGTTGATTGCGCGTAGCCGGACGTTGCGGATGGAACATGTCGCGGCAAATTCCGGGAGCGAGAGGGTGGCCTTTGCTCTGTCAGAGCTGCAAGGCCAGGAGGGATAGCGCTCCGACGCAGGTTCCATTGCTGCGCGCTGATGCAACGTGGCGGCTTGACGATGTCGCCGTTCTGCTCGTCAATGCCGCAATTCCACAAACCCAATGACCTTTCGTCGACCGTCATTGCTCAGCGCTTTGCTGCGTTAGATCCACCCTGTATTGTTGCCGCTTGAACACAAGTCGCCCATCCACGCGCGAGATGGTGTCGATGGCAAATGCGTGATCGACGTCGATCACGCCGGCTCTGTGATGCGGTCGTCGCTCGGACCGTGCGCCCGCCGCGAATAACATGATGTTAGGTTTATCGCATAACTGGGTAATTGTGTTAGCCGGCCGAAAGCCTATTGTTGCGGCGAACCAGACACGTCCCGGCAGTCGATAAACGCAAGCGGAAAGCCCGCCGAGCGATCGGACAGTGCTGCCCAACATATCCATGATGCCCGCTCACGGGACGCCAGCAAACAGGTCGGAGGAAACTTGCACATGACCACGGCTCGAGCGATCCACGACATGGGTCAATCCAAGAAGGCTGCTGCGAGCGGCTGGATTGGATCGGCGCTTGAATATTATGATTTCTTTATCTACGCGACCGCAGCGTCGCTGATCTTCCCGCAGATATTCTTCCCGTCGGACAATCCCACCGTCGCCATCGTCGCATCCCTGGCAACGTACGGTGTAGGATATGTGGCCCGGCCGATCGGCGCCTTCGTTCTCGGGCACTGGGGCGATACCCACGGCCGCAAGACGGTTCTCATCGTCTGCATGTTCCTGATGGGCATCTCGACGATGGCCGTCGGCATCCTGCCGACATACCAGCAGGTCGGCATCTGGGCGCCGATCCTGCTCGTCACCTTGCGTCTCGTGCAGGGTTTTGCCGTTGCCGGCGAAATCTCGGGTGCGAGCTCGATGATCCTTGAACATGCGCCATTCGGGCGGCGCGGATTCTATGCAAGCTTTACGCTCCAGGGCGTGCAGGCCGGACAGATCCTTGCGGCTGCGGTCTTTCTGCCGCTCGCGGCCTACATGCCCAACGAGGCCTTCAACAGCTGGGGCTGGCGGATTCCCTTCCTGCTCAGCTTCTTCGTCATCGTCGCGGGCTACATCATCCGCCGCGAGGTTGACGAGACACCTGCTTTTGCCAGGGAGGATGAGCGCGGAGAAACCCCGCGGGCTCCGATCATTCAGGCCATCAAGCTGAACTGGAAAGACATGCTCAGGGTCATCTGCATGGCGCTGATGAATGTCATTCCGGTTGTCGCGACCATCTTCGGCGCAGCCTATGCCGTGCAGTCCGCCTACGGAATCGGCTTTGCGAAGGACGTCTACCTCTGGATTCCGGTCCTCGGAAACATGCTGGCGGTGTTCGTCATTCCCTTCGTTGGCAACCTGTCCGACAAGGTCGGCCGCAAGCCCCCGATCATCATCGGTTCGCTCTGCTCCGGCCTGCTCGCGTTCGGCTACCTCTATGCCATCAGCATCAAGAACGTGCCGTTGGCGATCCTGTTGTCGCTCCTGATGTGGGGCGTGGTCTATCAGGGCTACAACGCGATTTTTCCGAGCTTCTATCCCGAGCTGTTTCCGACGCGCACCCGGGTTTCGGCGATGGCGATCTCGCAGAATATCGGCACGACCATCACCGCGCTGCTTCCCGCTTTGTTTGCAACCGTGGCGCCTCCCGGCTCGGCCAACATCCCGCTGACCGTGGGAGCCATCGCCTTCGGCATCACGGTCATCGCGGCGCTTGCAGCGGTGACTGCCAGGGAAACGTACCGGATAAGCATCGACGATCTGGGCAAGCCGGATGCCGTTCCGATGCCAAGGGCGGACTATGAGCGCATGCGCGCGGAGGCCGCGAACGGGGCCGCGGCGGTTCCGACTTGACGGCCAGGGGCGGAGGTCACGCGATAATGGCGCAATTATCTCGTATATCGCCGTCTTCCCGCATATGAGAGACATGACTGCCGCTGCGGCCAAATAGGTCAGCAGCGGCGGACTTCACGGAAGTCCCGTGACGCACGATTTCGAATTTCACCAGTATGCGCCGGACTGCATATCGCCTGCCAAGGAGTTGAGAGATGAATCCCGTTGTTGTTGCTGTCGCGATCACCGGTTCCGTTCCGCGCAAGAAGGACAATCCGGCAGTGCCGATCGTGCCGTCCGAGCAGATCGAGTCGACGCACGCGGCCTTCGAGGCCGGCGCGACGCTTGCGCATATTCACGTTCGCAATGACGACGAAACGCCGTCCTCTGATCCCCAGCGTTTCGCCGAGGTGCAAGAAGGTATCAAGAAGCATTGTCCGGGGATGATCGTCCAGTTCTCAACCGGAGGGCGCGGCCGCGATCCGTCGGCGCGCGGGTCGGCGCTCTATCTAAAGCCCGAGATGGCGTCTCTCTCGACCGGATCGGTGAACTTTCCGACCATCGTCTATGAGAACAGCGCCGCTCTGGTCGAGCAGCTCGCCACCGGCATGAAGGCTGGCGGCATCCGCCCCGAAATCGAGATCTTCGATCTGTCGCACCTGCATGGCGCGCGCCGCCTGATCGAGGCGGGACTGATCGATGAGTACCCCCACGTGCAGTTCGTCATGGGCGTCAAGAACGCAATGCCGGCGGATGAGCATGTGCTCGACATTCTTCTCGCCGAGCTACAGCGGCTGATGCCGAAATCGACCTGGACCGCGGCAGGGATCGGGCGCCATCAAGCCGAGGTCATGGGCTGGGCGCTGTCGCGGGGCGCCGACGCGGTTCGCACCGGGCTCGAGGATAACATCAGGATCGACAAGAATCGTCTGGCGAAAAGCAACGCGGAGCTCGTGACCCTCGCCTGTGAAGCGGTGACGCGCCACGGCCGACGCGTCGCCACGCCAGCGGAGGCAAGAGCGGCGCTGAGGATAGCGAGGTAGATCACACGATCAGCCGTCCCCGTCGCGTCGCTATCCCGATCGCGACTTCGGCACCGGCGTTGAATTCGAGGCGGTCGGCTTCGATGCCGTCGCTGAAGATGACGCCGTTTTCCGGCATAAGTGAACGGATGCGCAGTTGTTCGGATGCGGTGAGGCTGCCGCAGACGAGGTTGGTCGCTGAATGCCGGCTGGGGAAAGGCTCGCGCACGGCAAAGCGCAGTTCCGGCGCGTCCCAGGGCAGGGCAGTGTAGGCGGCCGGCGCGACCGGGTGGCTGAATTGGCCGGCGATTGCGACCGAGCCGGTGACGATGCTCTTGAACCAGGCGGTCGAGCCGAGCCCGGTCGCGACGATCAGCCCGCTCGAGGACTGCCGCTCCGTCGTCTCGCCGGTCGCAATCTCGTAGATCGCTGAGGTGTGCGTGCGGGCGCCGATGAAGAGGTCGTTTACGGCGTGGAGCACCTGGCCGTCTGAGAGCCGCGCCTCTGCCATCGTCACCGCCTGACTGTCGCGCTTCTCGGTTGCGACATCGGGCAGGAGCTTTGCAAGATCGCTTGGCGCAAAGGGCAGGAGGATGCCGTCGTAGCGCACCGGATCCGGGTTGAGCCCGATCAGCGGATGGCCGTCGAGATATTTCATGGTGTTGGCGACGACGCCGTCCTGGCCGAGCGCGACCACGATGTCTGAGGGCGCGAAGATGAAGTTCGGCAGGAAGCTGCGCTCGATCACCTGGTAGCGGCCCCATTGCTCCAGCGCTTGCATGGATAGATGCTGCTGCGCGCGATAGACCTCGTGCTCGCGCTCATAGTCGGAGAAGTCGGCGCCGAGATGCTCGACATAGAAGCGCGCCTGCGCCGCGGTCAGGTAGCGCGCGACCAGGTCCTCCAGCCTGGTCTTGCGCGTCACCAGCACGATCTTGCGGTCATTGCCGGCGGGCATTGGCGACCTCCATCGCCTTGGGCTTCTCCATCAACTGGCTGAGCAGGTCCGGCGAGACGTTGAGCTGGCCGATCTTTTCGGCCTTCTCGGCAATGCCGGTGAAGGCCTGCGCGATGAGCTGGCCCGGCTGCATGCCGGCAGAGGCAAGTGCCTGAATCACGCGGGTGTCGACGCCCTCAAAAATCTTCATCAGCGCGCCGACGCGATAGGCTTCGGCATCGGCCAGCGTGCGGGTGTTTTCGGCGTTGAGTTCGACAAAGTCCTTGCGTTTGCCTTCGAGCGCGATGTCCGCGATCATGCCGGCCTGGCGCAGCTCGTTCTTCTTGGCGGCGACGCTGGCGTCCGCGTCCATCTGCGTCTCGCGGATCGAGCGCTTCTTCTGCTCGACCGCGATCTCGGTGTCGAGCTCGCTCTCGCGGATCGCGCGCTCCTGCTCGACCGCAAAATTGCGACGGGCGAAGATCGCTTCGTCCGCGTTCTTCAGAATCGCCTCGCGCGCTTCGGCCTCCAGCGCCTTCGCGGTGTCAGGCGTCGGCTTGATACCGCGGATGGAGACGCCGAGGATCTCGAGCCCGAGCGAGGCGATGTCGGCGCGCGCACGCAAGCCGGTCGCGATGATGTCGGCGATGCGGTCGGAGGCCTGCAAGGCTTCCATCAAGGTCAGCTCCTTCACCGCCTGCTGGGCCAGCACCTCGACGGTGCCGAGAATGCGCTGCGGCAGCTTCTCCGGGTCGTCGGTCTCATAGGTCTTGCCGTCGCTCTTCAGCGTGAAGTCGAGCATCGAAGCCGCCTTTTTCGGCTCGCTGACGCGATAGGTGACGTGGCCTTGCACGGTGAGGGTCTGAAAGTCGCGCGCGATCTGCTGAAAGATGAAGGAGGCGTCGCGGCTGCCGATGGGGACGGCGACGAGCGAGGTGGCCGGCGCGTAGTAGAACGCGGATAGTCCCGCGCCCTCGGCGACCACGGCGCCGGCGCGGTACTTCATGAGATAGGTGGTGGGCTGGGCCTTGATGAACCTGACGCCGAACATGGCATCCTCCTAATAAGTTGGTCTGGACAACTAATTAAGTTGCACTGTACAACTAAGTGAGCTACCGTCAAGCGGCAAAAGAGGGGAGGTCGCAATGGCGTCGAAAGGCCAAGCCCAAGGCATTGAAAATTCGGGACAATTGGATTTCCCGCGGCCGCTGGTCACGGTCGACGTGGTGATCTTTGCGATCCGGAACGAGGGCCTCCACGTCCTCCTGGTGCAGCGGCCGGCCGGCGCGGGCGAGCCGTTCCCGCTCAGTTGGGCGCTCCCGGGCGGCTTCGTCGATGTCGCCAAAGACCGCGACCTCGAGGCTTGCGCCGTGCGCAAGCTCAAAGAGAAGACCGGCGTGACCAGTCCCTATCTCGAGCAACTCGGAAGCTGGGGCAGCGCCACGCGCGACCCACGCGGCTGGTCGGCGACGCATGCCTATTTCGCGCTGGTGCCGGAGGAAGCAGGCCGGGCCGCACTCGCAACCGACGCACAATGGTTTCCGATCGTCGCGGGCAAGATCAAGCCGAAGCTCGCCTTCGACCACGGCGAGATCCTCGCTGCTGCCGTCGAGCGCCTCCGTAACAAGGTCGAATACACCTCGCTGCCCGCATACCTGATGCCGGCGGAATTCACGCTGCCCGATCTTCAGCGGGTCTACGAGATCGTGCTCGACCGTCCCTTGGAAAAGAGCGCCTTCCGTACACGGATCCTCTCGGCCGACATGATCGAACCGATCGCCAAGATGCGGCGCGGCCCGAACCGGCCGGCGCAGCTCTATCGCCTGAAGAAGGGCAAGGAGCCGGTGTACTTCGTGCGCACGTTCAACCCGCCGGAGTGAGGGACGTTACGCGAACTGGCTGGTTCGCGGCGGCTCTGGTGGATCAACCACAAACCCTTCGCAGGTGATGAGGCCGTCGATCAGTCTGAACTCCAGCCTGTCGTAACCCGGCATCGTCTCGCCGGGCTTCGGCGGCAGCAGGGCGATGCGACCTTGAATGCACAGCACGGACTGCCCGGCGCCATGCCACATCCTGATTCCGGTCTCCTTCCAGCGCCGGCGAATCAGCGTCTCGCGATCGCAGAGATCGTCGGATTTCGTGACGGCGGCTGGGGCGATATCGGCTTTGGCGGTGACCGGCTCGACTGGTGGCGCTTCGACGGGATCGGTCTCGACGAGGTCGAGCTGAACCACGTTGGTCTCGACGGCCGTGGCTGCGAAAGTTTCCGCGGCATCGGGATCGGCCGCATCGATGTCGAAAGTTTCGATGCGAGAGGGAGCGGTCTCAACTGCCTCGGGCTCGACTGCCTCGGACTCAATCGTATCGGGCTGAGCAGCCTCGCTCTCGGTCTTGAGTTCAACAGCCGACGTCTCAATTGCGTCGACCTCGATCGTGTCGGTTTCGGCAGAACCGAGCGGAAGGACATCGGTCTCGGCAACAACGGTCTCGGATGAATCCTCTGATGGCGCAACCTGGGTCGTAACGTCTTCGGTGCCATGCGCGTCAGTTTCGGCTGTCGCGGCCTCAGCCGCGTCGGCCTCGGCGCTTTCGATTGCGACAATGGGCGTCTGAGCCAACTCGATTTCAGCTATTTCGCTCTCAGCGGGGAGACCTTCGTTTTCAACGGTCTCGATGTCAGGCGAGGAGAGGTCGTCGGACGCCATAGCAGGGGAGACGACATCGCATACGCTTGTCGTGACCGGCTCATCTGCATCGATCTCGGCAGTGTCAGTCTCGGCGGTTGCGGTCTCAGCGACATCGGTCGCGGGAGCCTCGATCTCCTCAGCTTCGACGGTGTCAGGTTCGATGGGCTCGGCCGCAGCGGTCTCGGTTCCACCGGGAGCCGCCTGCACGGTGTCGGGTTCGATCGTTTCCGCTTCGACCGCGCCACGCGCGCCATCGTCCTTCGTGACGTCCGCAGCCGGTGCCTGAAACTCGCTGACGACGGCCGGTTCGTCGTTCGTTCGACCGCGCAGCAAGGATTTGAATTTCGCGACCGCAAATTCAACCGCCGGGATCCGGCGCAGCGCTATCGCCAGTCTCGTGAGGACTGGGAGCTGTTTGGGAGCATACTCGGCGTGAGACATCGGTGATTCTCGAAAGGAGCAAGAGTTGCCCGCGACGCGCGGGACTGTCAAATCGCGCTCATGCCCGTTGTCGCCATGTCAATGCCGTTGTGGCGGATAGGGTCATGCCGGGCTCGTAGTGCAGCGCGGGGTGGAGATGGTGTATTCGGGAATGACCGGATCGGTCCGATCCGGCCTCGGGGCGGAATACGTCGCTTGAAATTCGATACGAAGCTGATTGGCGTCATGGCGGTGCTCGCCGTCACCCAACTCGTCGGATGGGGGACGATAGGGCTTCCTGCCATCGTCGGCCGCGATCTCGCTGCCGATCTCAATATGAGCCTTCCGGCGGTATTCGCGGGAACGTCGGTTCTGTACGTCGCCATGGGGCTGTGCGCGCCCTGGCTCGCAAAGTCCTTCACGCAACATGGCGCGCGTCGTGTGATGATGGTGGGCACGGTCGTGACCGCACCGGGCTTTGTGTTCCTGTCCTATGCGCAGGAGCCGATTCATTATTTCGCGGCCTGGATCATTCTCGGTGTGGCTGGCAGCGCCACGCTCTCGACCGGCGCCTACATCATGCTGAACGAGGTTGCCGGCCCGCGCGCCAAGAACGCGATCGGCGCATTGATGCTGGTGACGGGCCTTTCCGGCAGTATCTTCTGGCCGACGACGTCGTATCTGAGCAGCCTCGCCGGCTGGCGCGGAACGTGTCTGATCTATGCGGCCATGATGATCGTCGTCAGCCTGCCGCTCCTGGCCTTCTGTGCACCGCGCCGGCGCAAGGCGAGCGAGGAAGCCCCCACCAAGGTACGGTACGTGCCGGCTTCTCCAGTTCCCAGGAGCACCTTCCACCTTGTGGTATCAGCGGTCGCGCTCAATGCCTTCGTGAACTTCGGCTTGGGCGCCGTCTTCGTCGAGCTCCTGAGAGCCGAGGGGTTGTCTCCGGCGGAGGCGGTCGGCTTCGGCTCAATGCTGGGCGTGATCCAGGTCAGCGCGCGCGGCATCGATTTCCTTGGCGGCGGACGTTGGGACGGAATCACGACCGGGCTGGTCGCGGGCACCGCGCTGCCGCTTGCCATGCTGCTGCTGATGGCGGGCAACGGCTCATATTGGGTGGTTGCGCTGTTCATCCTGCTCTATGGCCTCGGCAGCGGCGCGATGGCAGTGGCGCGGGCAACGATTCCGCTGGTGTTCTACGATCAGACCGAATTCGCCAAGGCGACGTCGGTGATCGCCCTGCCGGTCAATCTCGCCGCAGCCGTGTCGCCTCCGGTTCTCGCAGCGCTGCTGGTGCATTTCGGCAGCCGTGGCCTGCTTGGCCTGACCATGCTCTGCTCATGCGCAACGGTGCTGATCCTCGTCGCCCTGGGCCGCCGCCGGCCGGGCGCCGCGACGGCTGCAGCGGCGTAACGTTTTTGGGACCGCCCTGAGAGCGGCCCGCGGATGGCGGCATGCCACCAATGCAAGGCTCGCAGGTCCAAAATAGTGTATCCGCAGGAAGCGCGGCCCGGCCTTGGCCGCCGCGCCAACAGCAGTTCCCGGAGGAAACCTTATGTCGGCCCTGCCGCTCTCAGGCATCAAGATCCTTGACCTCACGCGCGTGCTCGCGGGGCCCTTGTCGGCCCAGATGCTCGGCGATCTCGGCGCGGAGGTGATCAAGATCGAACGGCCCGGCACCGGCGACGACGCGCGCGCCTTCGGCCCGCCTTACCTTAGCGACCCCGACGGCAAGCAGAACAACAACAACTCGTTCTACCTCTGCGCCAACCGCAACAAGAAGTCGGTCACGGTCAACATCGCCAAGCCCGAAGGGCAGGCGATCATCCGCGAGCTTGCCAAGGACGTCGACGTCTTCATGGAGAACTACAAGGTCGGCGATCTCAAGCGCTACGGCCTCGATTACGAGACGATCAAGGCGGTCAACCCCGGCATCGTCTACTGCTCGGTGACCGGTTTCGGCCAGACCGGCCCCTACGCCCCGCGCGCTGGCTACGATGCGATCCTGCAGGCCATGGAGGCTTGATGAGCGTCACCGGCCATATCGACGGCGAGCCTGGCGAGGGTCCGATGAAGGTCGGCCCGTCGATCGTCGACTACATGACCGGCATGAACACCTCGATCGGGATTCTCTCGGCGCTCTACCATCGCGACGCCAATGGCGGCGAGGGGCAGCACATCGACGTCTGCCTGTTCGATACCGTCATCGCATCGTTGTCGCACTGGCTGCAGATCTACCTCGTCAATGGCAAGACACCGCCGCGCCGCGGCACCTGGGGCAATGGTGGCATGCCGGCCGGCGTGTTCCGCTGCACCGATGGCGAACTGATGCTGGTGGTCGGCAATGACGGTCAGTTCCAGCGGACCTGCGCCGTGCTCGGCGAGCCCGAACTCGCGAGCGACAAGCGCTTCATCAAGAACAACGACCGCGTCGTGCACGGCAAGGAGATCATGGCGATCTTCGCTGGTCTGTTCCTGAAGAAGCCGGTGGCCTACTGGCTGGAAAAGCTGGAGGAGGCCGGCGTGCCGTCAGGTCCGATCAACAATTTCGAGCAGGTGTTTAGCGATCCGCACGTCCAGTCGCGCGGCATGCGGGTGAAGGTGAAGCACAAGTTCGAGCCCGAACTGTCGCTGATCCGCAACGCGCTGACGTTCTCGGAAACCCCCGTGACGGACTATCGCGCGCCGCCGCTGCTCGGGGAGCACACGCAGGAAATCCTTGGCGGACAACTCGGCTATGATGCGGAGAAGATCGCGGCGCTGAAGAAGCAGGGCGTGATCTAGGACGATATCGCGGACATTGGAAGCCGGCGACTGATCCGAGCGGCCGAGGTACCAGCGTGGATCGCTGATGCATTCGCTAAGTGATGGCGCGAGGAGCGCAACCAGATGTCGGCCGAAGCCGAAACGTCTGGGCGAATGGTGGCGCGGCGGCAACATCGACCGCGAAATCGGCCGTCAGGGCGTTCTAGGGCAAATCTTTATTCGCTGGAGTCCAAGACAGTTATTCGCCGTCTGATCATCTTGCAGTCACTGTTTCGACCGCAAGATGATGGAATCGGTAATGAAAATACGACGTGGCGCCCTGCTGAAGACGACGGCGCAGTTGTCCCAGTCGCCCCTTCGCATGAGACCCCTGGCGCTGACGGCATCGTTTTCGCTCTCTTTGGCTGCGGTCGTCATGTTGCCGTCCGGTGAGGCCGCGGCTGCCTGCGTGCAATCCGGCAATGCCGTGACCTGCAGCGGAGCGAGCAGCACCGGCTTCGGCACCGGCGTCGAGAGCAACCTCTCCGTCACGGTTCAGTCCGGCGCCGCGATCTCGGTCGGCGCGTCAGAAGTGGCGATCAAACTCGACAGCGGTAACACCGTCGTTAACAGCGGCGCCATCAGCTCGACGGGGGCGAGCGCCGCCGGCATCCGGCTCACCGGCTCCGGCAACACGGTAAGCAACTCCGGCACCATCACCCTGACTGGTGACGGGTCGTACGGCATCGGCGTCAACAGCACCAACACCATCCAGAATTCCGGTACGATCACGATCGGCGCCAATGGCTATGGTGTCTATCTGGGGAGCGGCAACAATTTCACCAACAGCGGCACGATCAACGTCGGCTCCAGCTCGGCCGGCGTCTACGCTCTCTACAACAACAACACCGTGATCAACAACGGCACCATCGTCACTGACAGTATCGGAATCCAGGGCACCGGCGACAATAACGCCTTCACCAATGCCGGCACGATTTCTCTCGGCGCTCCCGGATCTATCGGCATGTTCGTATCCAGCACAGGCAACGTGCTGACCAACACCGGCACGATCAGCTCTGGTAGTGCGAGCTCCTACGGCATCGCCGCTGACGGCGGCGGCAACACTATCCTCAATTCCGGCGTCATCACGGTGGGCAGCAGCACCAGCATCAACAGCACCGGCGTGTATTTGTTGAACAGCAGTGTGCTTACGAATAGCGGCACCATCACCGCCGTCGATACGGGGGGCATTGGCGTCATGCTCTGGAGTAACGGCAATACCGTGACCAACAATGGAACGATCAGCGCACCCGGCAACGGCGGAGTTGCGATCGAATTCGTCGGCAACGGCAACACGATCGTCAACAGCGGCACGATCAGGGGCGGTCAGAACGGCTTCTCGCTGTTTACCTTTGGCGCCGCGAACAACACCATCACCAACAATGGAACGCTTGACGGCGCCATACGGCTCTGGGGCAGCGGCGATAGCCTGACCAACAACGGGCTCGTCACCATCAGCGATCCGGCGACTGCACTGGGGCACGGCATAATCGAGCTCGGCGGCACTTTCACCCAGTCCGCGTCGGGCACTCTTGCGCTGCGCGTCGACAATGCCGGCAACAGCGACGGTCTGTATGCTGCCGGGCAGGTCAAGCTCGACGGCACGTTGCGCTTGGTGGCGCAGCCGGGCCTCTATCAGTCGTCGACGACTTACACCGACGTTGTGCAGACGGCTACAGGCGTCTCGGGCCGGTTCGCGAATGTCACGGTGTCATCGGCCTTCCTCAATGCCGCGGCGACCTACAACACCAATTCGGTCGACGTGACGCTGACGCGCCAGGGGTTCGGCTCGGTCGCAGGCGAGACCGCCAACCAGCGCGCGGTCGGCAATGCACTGGAGGCCGGCTACTCGACCGCGCTGACCGGCGCGGCCGCGACGTTCTATTCCAATCTGTTGCAGGCGGGCTCGGTGCGCGTGCTCGATCAGCTCTCGGGCGAGGGGACCAGCGGCACGCAAAACACCGCCTTTGCCGCGGGCAGCATGTTCGGCCAGACCATGGACGGCCAGATGGATGCGTGGCGCAGCGGTCACCGCGGCGAGGCCGCGGGAAGTGGCGCGCTCGGTTACGCCTCGGAGCGTCCGGTCACCTCGGCCTTCAACGCGCTGAAGGCGCCACCGCTCGTCGAGCCGCAGTGGCACGCCTGGGCGTCGGGTTTCGGGGCCGGTCAATCGCTGTCGGGCGACGCCACGGTCGGCAGCGCGGGCTTCAGCGACCGCATCGCGGGCGGCGCAGCCGGCGTCGACCATCTCTTCGGCTCCGATCTTCTGGTCGGCATCGCCGCCGGCGGCTCCAGCGCGACCTTCAACGTCGATGATCGCGCCACCTCGGGCAGGGTCGACGGTGCCCATGTCGGCGCCTATGCGATGCAGCGGTTCGGCGCGACTTACGTCTCCGCGCAGCTCGCCTACAGCCATTTCAACAACTCGACCACGCGGACCATCACCGGCATCGGCGCTGACGAGATCGCCAAGGGATCGTTCGGCAGCGACCAGTTCGGCGGACGCTTCGAGGTCGGGCGGACCTACGACTTTGGCAGGGTCGCTGTCACGCCGTTCGCCGCGCTCCAGGCCGCGCAGCTGTGGCAGGCAGGCTATACCGAGACCAGCATCACCGGCACAGGGCCCGGTGTTCTCGGCCTGAGCTACGCCTCGCGCAGCGTCTCTTCACTGCCGACCTTCCTCGGCAGCAAGTTCGATGCCCGGTTCGATTTCGGGAACGGCATGATGTGGATGCCGTTCGCTAGCCTCGCCTGGGTGCATGAGTTCTCGCCGAACCGCGACGTCACGGCGACGCTGGTATCGATGCCGGTTTCCGCTTTCACTGTGGAGGGCGCGCGCGCCGCGAGCGACGCCGGCAGAGTCGAGCTTGGCTCGCGCCTGGTGCTGAACCGGTGGTCGGAACTCTCCGCGCGCTTCACCGGCGAGTTCGCTAGTGGCAGCCAGAGCTATGCCGGCACGGGAACTTTTCGGGTGAACTGGTGAGAGACAACGGAACGGTGAGGGGCGAGCGTTCCCTTGTCCACAGATGATCCGTAGTTGCCCCGGCTTTCGTCGCAATCCGGACTCGTATTCGATCGCTTCATCTGACGAACTGGTGTTCGGCAGGGAGGAATCGAATGTCCTATACGATCGGCTATCAAGCGAAGAACCAGAAGGCAGTTCTAGCCACCGAGGCGGCGACGGCCAACCAGGCCGTGGCGATCGTCGCGGCGCTGCAAACGTCGGCCGAGGAAATCAAGTTCATCCGCTCGCCGCAGGAAGGCGACATGGGCATTGAAATGCTGCTGCTGCTGGCGAAGGAAGAAGCCGAGGAGATGCCGCAGAGGATGTGATGCTGCTTTTACCCTCTCCCCTTGCGGGAGAGGGTGCGCTCGCGAAGCGAGCGAGGGTGAGGGGTCTCTCTCCGCGAGTGACGCTCGCGCAATAGAATCTGCGGAAGCCACCCCTCATCCGGCGCTTTGCGCCACCTTCTCCCGCAAGGGAGAAGGAAAAATATGCGCGCCTCAGCGCGCAGCGACCTTCGCCGGGGCCTTGCCCTCTGCCTTTCCGGCCGTCAGCCCCATCACCGCCATTACGACCACGCGCTCGATGATGCCGTTGACGTCGTCGAGATCGCATTTTCCGTCCGACAGCTTGATCAGCCGTTCGCTCTCGCGGATGGTGTGGTGCGCCATGGCCAGCGCGAAGTGCAGGCCCCAATAGATCTCCTCATCGCTACGGTCGGGCAGCGCGCGGCGCATCGCGGCGGCGAATTTGCGCAAATGGTCGATCTCGCGGTTCTTGATGCGGCGGATCGGCGGCACCGATTCAATGGAGGCGCGGATCATGAAGCGTGCCGCGGTGGAACGCTGGTTCGCCGGCCCCAGGCAGCCATTCAGGGTCGGGCCGACGAGGGCGCGCAGGATCATTTCGATCGGGGCGCGGCCGCCGCCCTGTTCTTCCGCCGTCTTGAGCTCCGCCAGGCGCTCGCGGTTGAGGGCGATGCTCCGCGTCACGAACAATTCGGCGATCAATTCGTCCTTCGAGCCGAAATGGTAGTTCACGGCCGCAAGGTTGACGTTGGCCTCGGCGACGATGTCGCGCAGCGTTACGTCGCCGAAGCCGCGATCGGCGTAGAGCCGCTCGGCGGCGGCGAGAATGGCAGATCTGGTCTGATCGCTGGCCATGGCTGAGAGCCTTTTCTCGTCATTCCGGGGCGCGACGAAGTCGCGAACCCGGAATCTCGCGCACAACTTCCAGATTCCGGGTTCAGCCCTGCGGGCTGCCCCGGAATGACGACGAGGGGCGCGCGCCGGAGGGAGTTGCAATTCAAACAGTTGTATGAAACTATCGTTTGAAGGTCGGGAAAAGTCAATCCGCAATCGGGACCGGTTCGCAACAGCGAGGCCCCGGTTCCGAAAGGTGGCCCGCAAGCCCCGCTGTCGCGGCTTGCAGGCCGCGCAAGGCGGGAGGACAGTCCGGCACAAAAGATCCTTCAGAGAGAGAGAGACGAGGAGCGTCCCATGGACTTCGACATGTCCCCCAAGCAGAAGGAATGGCTCGAACGCGTGCAGTCCTTCATGACCAAGCACGTGCGTCCCGCTGTTCCCGTCTACAATCAGCAGGATCACACGGGCGAGCGTTGGAAGGTCATCCCGGTTCTCGAAGAGCTGAAGAAGAAGGCCAAGGCCGAAGGCCTTTGGAACATGTTCCTGCCGCCGTCCAAGGAGCATGACGACGACGAATTCCACGGTGCGGGATTGAGCAACCTCGAATACGCGCTGCTCTCGGAGCAGATGGGGCACATCTCCTGGGCCTCGGAAGTGTTCAACTGCTCCGCGCCCGACACCGGCAACATGGAAGTGCTGTTCCGCTACGGCACCAAGGAGCAGAAGCGCAAATGGCTGCGTCCGCTGATGGACGGCGAGATCCGCTCCGCGTTCCTGATGACGGAGCCGGCGGTGGCTTCGTCCGACGCCACCAACATCGAAACCCGTATCGAGCGCGACGGTGACCACTACGTCATCAATGGCCGCAAATGGTGGTCCTCCGGTGTCGGCGACCCCCGCTGCAAGATCGCCATCCTGATGGGCAAGACCGACGTCAACGCCGCCAAGCATCAGCAGCAGTCGCAGATCCTGGTGCCGCTCGACACGCCCGGCATCAAGGTCGAGAAGATGCTGCCAGTGTTCGGCTTCGACGATGCGCCGCATGGCCACGCCCAGGTGCTCCTGGAGAACGTCCGCGTTCCCGCATCGAACCTGTTGCTCGGCGAGGGCCGCGGCTTCGAGATCGCGCAAGGCCGCCTCGGGCCCGGCCGCATCCATCACTGCATGCGCACCATCGGCAAGGCCGAGGAGGCGCTGGAGAAGATGGTGAAGCGGCTGATGTCGCGCACCGCGTTCGGCAAGAAGATCATCGAGCACTCGGTGTGGGAGCAGCGCATCGGCGAGGCGCGCACCGATATCGAGATGAATCGCCTGCTGTGCCTGAAGGCAGCCGACATGATGGACAAGGTCGGCAACAAGACCGCGCAGCTCGAGATCGCCATGATCAAGGTCGCAGCCCCCAACATGGCGCTGAAGATCATCGACCAGGCGATCCAGGCTTTTGGCGGCGCCGGTGTCTCGGACGAAGCCGGTCTCGCCAAGGACTATGCGGGCATCCGCACGCTCCGTCTCGCCGATGGTCCGGACGAGGTGCACAATCGCGCCATTGCCAGACTTGAAATCCGGAAGTATGCAAACTCTCCCAAGCACTAATAGGGAGGGCCCGGCGGCGTTCCCGAATAAGATCGACAAGACTGTGAGGGAGCGTCATCGTGGCTGACGGCGTCAGGAAAGACGAGGAGTTCTCGGGCACCAAGCCCGTCGAGGAGCGGCATCGTTTCGACGAGCTGCGGCTCGAGAACTGGATGCGCGAGAACGTCGAAGGCTATCAGGGCCCGCTGGTCGTCCTGCAATTCAAGGGCGGCCAGTCCAACCCGACCTACCGGCTCGACACGCCCGGCCGTTCCTACGTGATGCGCCGAAAGCCGTTCGGTAAATTGCTGCCGTCGGCGCATGCCGTCGATCGCGAATATCGCGTGATCGCAGCGCTCGGAAAGCAGGGTTTTCCGGTCGCGAAAGCCTATGCGCTCTGCCAGGACGACAGCATCATCGGTGCCGCCTTCTACATCATGTCGATGGAGGAGGGCCGCGTATTCTGGGATCCGACGCTGCCAACCCAGACGCCGGATGGGCGGCGACAAATCTTCACCAGCAAGATCGAGACGCTCGCGAAGCTGCACATGTTCGATCCCGCGGCGATCGGCCTCGGGGACTTCGGCAAGCCCGGCAATTATTTCGCGCGGCAGATCGACCGCTGGACCAAGCAGTATCGGGCATCCGAGACCCAGCACATTCCGGAGTTCGAGAAGGTCGCCGAATGGCTGCCGCGCACCGTGCCGGAGCAGGCGCGCGTCTCGATCGTCCACGGCGACTATCGGCTCGACAACATGATTTTCCACGCAACGGAACCGCGCGTGCAGGCCGTGCTGGATTGGGAGCTGTCGACGCTCGGCGATCCCATGGCCGACTTCACCTATCTGTTGATGCAGTGGATCATGCCGGGCCTGGACGGCGCGGACCTCAAGGCGCTGAACGTTCCGAGTCTGGAAGAGGCCGCGCAGATCTACTGCAACGCGACCGGGATGAGCGTGCCGGATCTCAACTGGTACTTCTCGTACAATCTCTTCCGCCTTGCGGGCATCACGCAGGGAATCGCGGGCCGGATCCGCGACGGCACCGCCGCCAACGCCAAGGCGCTCGAATCCGCCAAGCGCACCGTGCCGCTCTCGAAGGCATCATGGGACTACGCGCAGAAGGCGGGCGCGGTATGAACGAGACGAAGGCGCGGTCGATGAGGCCGCGCTTTTGTTCTGTCAGTTACGCTTAGTCTCGCCACACACCCCGCGTCATTACCCGCGAAAGCGGGCAATCCAGTATTCCAGAGACGGCAGTTTTGCGAGCCATCATGGCCGCGGAGTACTGGATGCCCCGCCTTCGCGAGGCATGACAGGCAAATCCCATAGTTCCCGATTGCGGCAGCTCACGTGTATCTCCTAATCTCCACGCACAAGAAAAAATAACGGGAGACTTGCATGCGAATCCTGATCGTCCTGCTGAGCACCATGATGCTTGCCGCCACCGGAGCCGAGGCGCAGACGCTGCGGGATCTCATGGCGGACATGGTCAAGAAGTGGGACGCGCCGACGGAACCGTACAAGATCATCGACAACATTTACTATGTCGGTACCAACGGGCTCGCCTCTTATCTGATCACCACGCCGCAGGGCCATATCCTCATCGACACCGCGATGCCTGAGGCAACCGGGCAGATCGAAGCCAGCATCGCAAAGCTTGGCTTCAAGATCTCCGACATCAAATATCTCATCAACACCCACGCCCATATCGATCACACGGGAGGACTGGCTCAGATCAAAAAGGACTCAGGCGCGCAGATGATCGCAGGCGCGAAGGACAAGCCGCTCCTGGAGGGCGGTGCATATCCGGGCCAGGAAGACGAGGACCTCTTGAAGTTTCCGCCGGTCAAGGTCGACCGTGCCGTTCACGAAGGCGATACCGTGGCAATCGGCGGCATCACGCTGACCGCGCACGAGACGCCGGGACACACGCCGGGCTGCACGAGCTGGACCACAACGGTGAAGGACGGTGACGCAACACGAAGCGTGCTGTTCTTCTGCAGCGCGACCGTGGCGCTCAACCGGCTGGCCGGGAAGGGGATGACCTATCCGGGCATCGTCGACGATTACAGAAAAACATTCGCGTGGTCGAAGACAGCACATCCTGACGTCCTGCTCGCCCCGCACCCCGAAATGTACGACATGCCCGGCAAGCGCGCGAAGATCGCCGACGGCGCGCCCAATCCCTTCGTGGTGCCGGGCGAGTTCAACAGCTATGCGGACAATCTTGAGAAGCTGTTCGCCGAAGGCCTCGCGAAGCAGACTGTGGAGGCCGAGGCCGGGAAGTGATAGGCGCGGGCGCGTAGGTTGGGCAAAGGCGCGTCGGCGCCGTGCCCACCGCTTATGCGTATACAGAAGTGGTGGGCACGCTTCGCTTTGCCCACCCTACGCACTGGGTACCGGCTCTGCGGCGCGTCACTTCGTACCGCACCGCGTCCGGGACACGATATCTCTGTGATTTGCGGACATGGCGCCGTAGCCCGGATGGAGCGAAACGCAATCCGGGAGCCCTGTCCCCGCATTTCGCTTCGCTTCATGCGGGCTACGGCTGGTGAAGCTAACCCTACGTTTCATTCCTTCGCGCAATGCGCGATCAGCTCCGCGACGAACTCACCGCACTTCTCCAGCTCCGACATCTCGACGAACTCGTCCGGCGTATGCGCCTGTGCGATCGCGCCGGGACCGATCACGACCGAGGGGATATCGGCCATGCTGGTAAACAGGCTCGCTTCGGTGCCGAAGGCGACCTTGGCGTGGTCGTTGCGGCCGGCGAGCTTTTTGGCGAGCGTGACGATCGCGTTGTCGGCCCGGGTGTCGAGGGCGGGATAGTCGAGGATCTCCGCAAAATCGATGCCGCATTCCGGATGGCGTTTCTTCATCGCCGGCTCGATCTCCGCCTTGGCCCAGGCAACGATCGCATCCGTCACCTCTCGTGACTCGGTGATGCCGAGCCCGCGGCACTCGAACTCCACGGTGCAGGTATCCGGCACGATGTTGAGCGCGGCGCCGCCATGCACGATGCTGGTGAGCAGCGTTGCATGCGGGACGTCGTGGAGGCTGTCCTGCTCCGCCTTTGCGGCTAGCGTGACGGCGCGGCGGCGGATCTCGGTGATCAGCTCGGCCGCATATTCGATGGCGTTGACACCATCGGGCGCGATCGAGGAGTGGCGGGCGAGCCCCTTGAAGGTCGCGCGCACGCCATGCTTGCCCTTGTGACCGATGATGACCTTCATCTCGGTCGGCTCGCCGACGAAGCAGCCGAGTGGCCGCAGCGGCTTCTTGGCAACCTCGCGCAGCATCGGCCGCACGCCGACGCAGCCGATCTCCTCATCATAGGAGATCGCAAGATGAATCGGGGTTGTCAGCTTCGCCTCGACCATCTCCGGCACCATGGCAAGGCACACCGCGACGAAACCTTTCATGTCGGTGGTGCCGCGCCCGTAGAGGCGTCCGTCGCGCTCGATCAGCTTGAACGGATCGTGGGTCCATGTCTGGCCCGCGACGGGGACGACGTCGGTGTGCCCCGACAGCACGAGGCCTGCGCGGTCCTCAGGGCCGATGGTGACCCAGAGCGAGGCCTTCTGCCCGGTCTCATCCACGATCCGCTGTCCGCTGACGCCGAAGGAGGCAAGATAGCTCTCGATATAGGCGATCAGTGACAGGTTGGAGCGGTCGCTCACAGTGTCGAAGGCGACGAGGTCGACGAGCAGTTTGCGAATACGGTCGGGTCTTTGGTTTGGCATTGTCGGGTTCTTGGGATGGGAGGGTGGCGGCGCAGCCGCGTGCACGAACCATACCAACAGCGGCGCCCGTCGGGCAAATCATCTGCCGGTAGCTTTCCCGCAGAGATCCCGCATATGGCGCGATCCTACTTTGCATGGGGTTGTTTTCGAAGAAAAAGAAATCGCCTGTGCCGTCGGGCAAAATCACCTTTGCGATTTTGTTTTGACGATACTGGGAATCGCGGTGTGTGGACGGAGACTCTCGTGTCCCGGGCGCGGTGCAGCGTGCAACGCTGCGCCGCAGAGCCGGGACCTACTCCGGTCGTGCCGTTGAGAAGCATGGGCCCCGGCTCAGCAGCGCATCGCTATCGCGCTGCGCTGCGTCCGGGGCACGAGAGAGTCAAACCGGCTTGCCCGTATACGGCATCGACGCGGTGAGGCCGCCATCGACCGGAAACGCCTGGCCGTTGACATACGACGCCTCGTCGCTAGCCAGGAACAAGCCCATCGCTGCGAGCTCGTGCGGTTGGCCGGGGCGCTTGAGCGGATTGAGCTGGCCGATCTTGTCGGCGGTGCCGCGCTCCTTGGCGCGATCGAAGATCGGTTTCGTCATGCCGGTCTCGATCAGCCCGGGGCACACCGCGTTGATGCGCACGCCGGTGCCGGAGAGTGAATAGGCCGTGGTCTGCACCAGACTGATCACGCCGGCCTTGCTCGCGGCGTAGGGGTGACCGCTGGCACCGGCCTTGAGGCCCGCGACCGAGGCCGTCAGCACGATCGCGCCCGACTGCTGCTGCACCATGTGCGGCATCGCGTACTTCACCGCGAGGAAGGGGCCGATCAGGTTGACGCGCAAAACCTCCTGCCAATGCTCGACCGTCTGCTCGGCAAGCGGAATGAGCCCGCCGGAGACGCCGGCATTGGCCCAGATCACGTCGAGCCGGCCGTGCGTCTTCACCGCCTTGTCGATGACGGCCATGACGTCCTTCTCGGAACCCGCGTCGGCCATCATGGCCTCTGCAGTGCCGCCGGCGCGCTTGATCTCCTCGACCGTCTCCTTCACGCCCTCGCTGCGATCGACTGCGATCAGTCGTGCGCCTTCTTTCGTGAACAGCAGCGAGGCCGCGCGGCCGATGCCGCTGCCCGCGCCGGTGATGATGACGGATTTGCCTTGCAGACGGCCCATGCGTTTCTCCTTTTTGGTTGTCGCACGACGCTTGCCGTGCGACGGAATTTCAAACAGAATTTGAAACATGCAAGTGTCTTGAGACACGTTCGCTACTCACGTACAGCGACATCGAACGGGATGAAAGGGTTTCGACGATGTCCGATTCCAGCAAGCCCACGGTGGTCACGACGCGGTGGTGGTGGGTCCGTCATGCGCCAGTGCGCAATGACGGCGGCAATATCTACGGCCAGCAGGATCTCGCCTGCGACACCAGCGATCTCGAAGTGTTCGAGGCAGTCGCAAAGATCCTCCCGCGCAATGCGGTCTGGTACTCGAGCAATCTGATGCGCACGCACCAGACGGCGGAAGCGATCTGGGCGGCCGGCTTTCCGAAGCCAGCCAGCATGACGTGGGAAGCGGATTTCGCCGAGCAGAATCTCGGCGAGTGGCAGGGGATGAATCGTGCTGCCTTCGTCGCGAGCCGCCCCGCAGGCAGCAGCTGGTTCGCCGACATCAACGAGCCCGCGCCCGGCGGCGAAAGCTTCATGGACCTCTACAATCGCACATGCCGCACGATCGAGCGGATCAACCGCGAACAGGCGGGGCAGGACGTGATTGCGGTTACGCATGGTGGCACGATCAAGGCGGCGCTGGGGCTCGCGCTCGGCGGCGAGCCTGAGAAGGGGCTCTCCTTCGATATCGATAATGTCTCGGTGACGCGGCTCGATCATTTCGCAACAGCCGAGCGCGCCGTCTGGCGTCTGCCGATGGTGAACCAGCAGCCGTGGATCGCGGACGACAGGCATAACGCGATGCATCAACCCGCAGGGCCGGAAGTCAAGAAGCTCGCTTGAGCCGTTGCCGCTCAGCACGGTGGCGGCTCAAGCTTGCGATCACATCAACGTCGTTAGATCTGGGAGAGAAACATGACCTTGTTCGACATGAAGGGAAAAGTCGCCGTCATCACGGGATCGACGCGCGGCATCGGGCTTGCGATCGCGGAGCGCATGGCTGAGCACGGCGCCAAGGTCGTGATCTCCTCACGCAAGGCCGACGTCTGCGAGGAGGTGGCGAAGGGGATCAACGACAGGTTCGGCAAGGGGACCGCGGTCGCGATCGCCGCCAACATCTCCTCGAAGGAAAACTTGCAAAACCTCGTCGACGAGAGCAACCGGGCCTTCGGCAAGATCGACGTGCTGGTTTGCAACGCCGCCTCGAACCCGTACTACGGTCCGCTCGCCGGCATCTCGGACGATCAGTTCCGAAAGATCCTCGACAACAACATCGTCGCCAACAACTGGCTGATATCGATGGTGGTGCCGCAGATGATCGAGCGCAAGGATGGTTCGGTGATCATCGTTTCCTCGATCGGCGGCCTCAAAGGCTCGACCATTCTCGGCGCTTACGCGATCTCCAAGGCGGCCGACATGCAGCTCGCGCGAAACCTCGCCTGCGAATACGGCAAGCACAACATCCGCGTGAACTGCATCGCGCCCGGACTGATCAAGACCGACTTCGCGAAGGCGCTGTGGGACAACCCGGAGAACCTGAAGGCCTCGACCTCGCGCTCACCTCTCCTGCGCATCGGCATCCCCGACGAGATCGCCGGCGCGGCTGTGTTCCTGGGATCGAAGGCCGGCGACTTCATGACTGGTCAGACCATGGTCATCGACGGCGGCGCGACGATCAGTTGAGGCGTTAGTCAGCAGGCGTTTGCCTCACACTCAACTGTCATCGCCCGACTTGATGTTCAGCCCGGGGACATGACCGACGGGTGTTCGGGGACATAGCCGACACATCATAGTGCATGGATTTGGCAATGTG